>NZ_AJFC01000165.1:0-9731 GCF_000256505.1 Rhodococcus sp. P14
ATGCCGGTGCTCGAATCCGCCGAGCTGGTGCACCGGCAGACCCGCGACGGCGAACTCCAGCAGATCGCCGCGCTCCTCGCCGGGCACCGCGACCGCGTGCTGGCCGTGCGGATCGGCGCCACCGACATGTGCGGCACCTTCGGCATCCGCCGCGACCGCGACCTGACCATCTACGACGTGCGGGTCGTGGTCGACGTCATCGCCGACGTCGTCAACTACCTGGGCCGCACCGACGGCACCGGAT
Organism: Rhodococcus sp. P14; assembly: GCF_000256505.1. Classification (NCBI taxonomy): domain Bacteria; kingdom Bacillati; phylum Actinomycetota; class Actinomycetes; order Mycobacteriales; family Nocardiaceae; genus Rhodococcus; species Rhodococcus sp. P14. Next base: position 245 of record NZ_AJFC01000165.1, read on the forward strand.
TCGTCATCACCGGTCCGGTCTGGGAGTACTTCGCCGATCACGAGCGCATGTTCCGCCCGATGCTGCGGGCCACGCCGTTCGCCGAGCACGACGCGGTGCTGTTCCGGCAGCAGCTCGTCAGCCGGGATCTCGACGGCCTGCTGCGGGAGATCGCCCTGGACCGGGCGAACGGCATCCAGGGCAAGACCGTGATCCACCCCTCGCACGTGGCGGCCGTGCACGCGCTGTCCGCCGTGACGCACGAGGAGTACCACGACGCGATCGACATCCTCGGCGGTGACGCGGGCGGCGTACAGGCCTCCGGATACCGCAACAAGATGAACGAGCGGCGCCCGCACCGCACCTGGGCGGAGCAGACGTTGCTGCGCGCGTCGGTGTTCGGCGTCACCAACAAGGGAGTGACTTTCGTGGACCTGCTGACGGTACTGGTGGACCGGTGATCACCGGAGTGCGGTCGCCTTGGGCGACGGAACAGTTCGGGCTCGAGCTGCAACACCTGGCGTCGGCCACCGGCGACACCGTGCCGGACCTCGTCGTGCCGGGACTGCGCCGCAATCCTCGTCGCGCGCACCTGCTGGTCTCCACCGTCCTCGGCAAGCACATCCCCACCGAACCGGCCGCGGTGATCGGCGCGGGCGACCGGCTCGGCGATCTCGTCGCGGACCTGCTCGGCTCCGCCGCGTCCGATGCGGTGGTCCTCGGTTTCGCGGAAACCGCAACGGGACTGGGCCATTGCGTGGCGAGCCGGTTGCGGGCACGTTGCTACCTGCACTCCACCCGCCGCGACGTGCCCGGCGCCGGCACCTTCGCCGGATTCGAGGAGGGCCACTCGCACGCCACGTCGCACCTGCTCCAGCCGACGTCGCCGGAACTGTTCGCCAACGACGCGCCGCTGGTCCTGGTGGACGACGAGATCTCCACCGGGGCAACCGCGGTCGATGCCATCCGGGCCCTGCACCGGCACAGTCCCCGCGCCCGGTACGTCGTCGCGTCGCTGGTGGACATGCGCACCGCCGAACACCGTCGCGCCGTCGCCGAAGCGGCCGCCGGGCTCGGTGTCCGCATCGACCACGTGAGCCTTGCGACGGGGCACACCGTTCTCCCCGGCGGACTCACCGAGCGGGTGGGCGCGCTACCGGACCCGGACCTGAATCCGGTTGCGCCGGAACGCGGCACCGTCGATTTCGTCACCCTGCCGTGGCCGGCGACCGTGCCCGACGGCGGCCGGCACGGGTTCCTGCACACCGACACCACGGCCTTCGACACCGCGATCGACCGCACCACCGACGCCGTGACCACCGCCCTGACCCCGGGACGCCCGGTCGTCGTCGTGGGTCACGAGGAACTGATGTACCTGCCGCTGCGCATCGCCGACGCGCTCGCCGGCAGGGGGGTTGCCACGCGATTCCAGACCACCACCCGTTCCCCCGCATACGTCCGGGACGTGCCCGGCTACCCCCTGCGCCGCGGATTCACCTTCACCGCACCCGAACCGGACGACGTCCCGCGCTATCTCTACAACGCGCGGTGGCCGGAAGGGGAAGGCGCACAGCTGCTGCTCGTGCTCGACGACCCCGCCGACACCGACCGTCTGCGCGCCGACGGTGGCCTGCTCGACGTGCTGACCGCCGCCGGGGAGGACGTGGTCGTGGCCGTCGTGCCCGCCACCGATCCCGCCGTGCTGCGCGCCGACCGGGAGGAACGATGACGACCCCGTTGACCGGGCCCGGCTTCGGCTCCTACGCCCCGGACGAGGTGAGCTGGCTCCTCAAGGACCTCTCACACGTCGCACTCGAGGCCGACGTCGCCGAACGCGAGCGCCGCATCCAGGCGGGCCTCGCCCACTACGCCGAGTCGCTGCCGATCGAATACCAACCCGATGCCGCCTACCGCGAGCTGTTCGACAAGGTGCTCGCCGCGACGGCGGGGCGCCTCGCGCACGCCGTCGGCACCGTCACCGAACTGCTGCTCGCCGAACGGGGCCGGGACCTGACGCTCGTATCGCTGGCCCGCGCAGGCACTCCCGTCGGGATCCTGATCCGCCGCTGGGCGCAGCGGCACCACGGACTGAACCTGCCGCACTATGCGGTGTCGATCGTGCGGGGCCGTGGGATCGACTTCGCCGCCCTCGACCACGTGACGGCACGGCACGATCCGGCCTCGGTGGTGTTCGTCGACGGCTGGACCGGCAAGGGCGCCATCGCCCGGGAACTCACGGCGGCACTGGCCGAGTACCGGGCCGCGGGCGGCCCGGAGCTTTCCGACGACCTCGCCGTGCTCGCCGACCCCGGGTACTGCGTGCGGACCTACGGCACCCGCGACGACTTCCTCATCGCCTCGGCATGCCTGAATTCCACCGTGTCCGGACTGGTTTCACGCACCGTCCTCAACGACACCCTGATCGGTCCGGGCGAGTTCCACGGCGCGAAGTTCTACGCCGTCCTCGCCGGCGAGGACGTCTCGGCCGTCCTCCTCGACACCGTCGCGGCCGAGTTCGGCGACCGGGACGCCGCGGTCACCGCCGCCGGGAACATCCTGCGCTCCGATCGCACCCCCACGTGGGCGGGCTGGGAGTCGGTGGAGAAAGTGCGGGCCGAGTACGGCATCTCCACCGTCAACCACGTCAAACCCGGTGTCGGCGAGACCACCCGGGTGCTGCTGCGGCGCGTGCCGTGGCGGGTGCTGGTCCGCGAGGCCGACGCCGAGGAGCACGCGCACATCCGGATGCTCGCCGCAGCCCGCGACGTGCCGGTGGATGTCGTTCCCGACCTGGCGTATTCGTGCATGGGCCTGATCAAGGATCTGCCGTGACCACCACCCTCGTCGCCACCGACCTCGACCGCACGATGATCTACTCGCGCGCCGCGATGGGCGAATCGCCCGTCCCGGACGGCGATCTGGTGTGCGTCGAGCACTACGACGGCGCGCCCCTGTCGTACCTGACCGTCACGTCCGCGCAGGGCCTGCGCGACCTGGCCGCCGCGGCGGTGGTGGTGCCGACCACCACGCGCACCCCGGAACAGTTCCGGCGCATCGACCTGCCCGGTGCGCCGTGGCGGTACGCGATCACCAGCAACGGCGGCATGATCCTCGCCGACGGGGTACCGGACGCCGGATGGCGACGGACGGTGGACACGGCCGTGCGCACCGAGGGCGCCGGACTCGACGAGGTCACCGCCGAACTGCGCCGCCGCATCTCCGACGACTGGGTGCACAAGTTCCGGGTCGCCGACGAACTGTTCTGCTATCTCGTGATCGACGTCGCCGCGCAACCCGTCGGCTTCCTCGACGAATGGGACCACTGGTGCCGGCGCCGCGGATGGAACGCGTCTCAGCAGGGCCGCAAGCTGTACACGATGCCGTCGGCGGTGTGCAAGAGCCGCGCGGTCGCCGAGGTCCGCCGACGTCTGGTCGACGACGGCACGCTCGTCCCGGACGCCGTCGTACTCGCCGCCGGGGACGGCGCGCTCGACGCCGAGATGCTGACCGCCGCCGACGCCGCGATCCGGCCGCGCCACGGCGAACTCGAGGCGCTGGACTGGCGGCACCCGACACTGACGGTGACCCGGCAGGCGGGGATCCGGGCCGGCGAGGAGATCCTCGCCTGGTTCGCCCGATCCGCCCGGATCGGCGCGGCTTCGTACAGTGACAATGACGCCCCGCATTTCCCGAGACCGAGTTTCCCGAGACCGAGTTTCCAGTAACAGTGAGGACCCCACCCGTGCCCGTATCTCTCGCCAAGGGTCAGAACGGCCCCCTCACCGCCACCGACGTCGTCGTCTCCGTCGAGCTGACCACCCCGGCCGACCTGTCCGCGCTGCTGGTCAAGGCCGACGGCAAGGTGCGCTCCGACGCCGACTTCGTCTTCTTCAACCAGCCCACCGGCCCGGGCGTGCGGCTCGTGCCCGGCGCGCCCGGCCGGGCCGCGTCGCTGGCCGTGTCGCTGAACCAGGTGCCGGCGGACATCGACCAGGTGCGGGCGGTCATCACCCTCGACGACGCGTCGAGCAGCTTCGGCCGCTTCGCCCCGCCGACCGCGCGGGTCGCCGACACCGCGGGCACCGTCCTCTACGAGTACCGGATCGACGGACTGAGCAGCGAGTCGATCGTGATCGCCCTCGAGCTGTACCGGCGGCAGGGCACCTGGAAGGTCCGAGCCGTCGGCCAGGGCTACGCGGGCGGATTCGCCGCGCTCGTGACCGACCACGGCGTGAGCGTCGACGACGCGCCGGCCGCCGCCCCGCAACCGGCGCAGCCCGTCCCGCCTGCACCTCCGGCAGCGCCGCCCGTCCCGCCGGCCTACGCCACCCCGCCGGCGACCGCCCCGCAGCCCTACCCGCAGCCGGCACCGCCGCAGCCGTACGTGCAGGCCTCCGCGCCGCAACCGGCGCCGGACGCCCAGCCCGAGGTCAGCCTCACCAAGAGCCGGCCCGTCAGCCTCGTCAAGGGCCAGAAGGTCACCCTCCGCAAGGAGGGCGGCGTGGCCCTGACCTACCTGCGCATGGGGCTGGGCTGGGACCCGGTCGCGAAGCGGGGCCTGTTCGGCAATCGTGCCGCCGACATCGACCTCGACGCGTCGGCTGTGCTGTTCGCCGACCAGAATCTCGTCGACGTCGCGTACTACGGGCAGCTGCGCTCCAAGGACGGCTCGATCCAGCACCAGGGCGACAACCTCACCGGCGAGGGCGCCGGCGACGACGAGGTCGTGCTCGTCGACCTCACCCGCGTACCCGCCCACATCACGACCGTCATGTTCATCGTCACCTCGTACAAGGGCCACACCTTCGAGCAGGTCGCGAACGCGTTCTGCCGGCTGGTGGACGGCACCAACAACGCCGAGCTGGCCCGCTACACCCTGCAGGGCGGCATGCCGTTCACCGGCATGGTGATGGCCAAGGTGTACCGGCAGGGGCAGGACTGGAAGCTCCAGGCCATCGGCGAGGGGATCCAGGCCAAGCATCCCGGTGAGGCCGCGCCGCAACTCGGCCGGTTCCTGGTGTCCTGACGCCGTGACGGGGAGATTCACGGCGCTGGGGCGCTGAGCCCGGGGTCGAACCGGACATCCGCGCGGGGTTGTGCTCCTTGCGCGCGTCCGTACCCGCGCAAGAAGCACTTCTACGCGCAGGGACAGTCGCCCATTGCCCGACCCCCGACATAGGCACTCGCTATCGGTCGCTGTGGATCTTGGACTTTGTCCCCTCGACGCGGCGGTGGTCGACTGATCGGGCACGGCGGGCCCGGCATCGAGGCGCTCGCCGAACGGAACGAGGAGTGTGATGTGAGCGGTCTGCACCTTCCGCAGCGGGTCCGGCAGCACGCGGCGGAACGGCCGGACGCACTCGCACTGACCTGCGGCGACACCACCGTCACCTTCGCCGAGCTCGACGGGCGCACCAACCGGGTCGCGACCGCCCTGAACGGGCTGGCCCGGCGCGGCGGGCGGATCGGGGCCCTGCTGCGCATGCGCCTCGAGGCCGCCGAGACGTTCGTCGCCTGCGGGAAGGCGGGGCTGGTGTTCGTCCCCCTGAACTGGCGGCTCACCCCGGCGGAGGCCGCCCGCATCGCCGAGGACGCGGAACTCGACGTGCTCGTCGTCGAATCCGGGTTCGCCGCGGCAGCGGAGGCGATCCGTGCCGCGCTGCCCGGCCTGCCCGTCGTCCTCGTCGACGCCGAACCCGGCGACGAGCTGCTGCCGGGGGCGTGGACGTGGCAACGACTCGCCGGTAGCGGCACGGACGACGATCCCGGCCGCGGCGACGATCCCGACGCGGTCCTGTTGCAGCTCTACACCTCCGGCACCACCGGCACGCCGAAGGGCGGGCTCATCACGCACCGCAACCTCCACAACGACGAGGAGGGGCAGCGCATCTACCACTGGCAGCCCGAGTCGGTGGCGCTGAACGCGATGCCGCTGTTCCACATCGCCGGCGCCGGCTGGCTGAGCACCTGCCTGTCCGCCGGGGTGCACGCCGTCCTGCTCGGCGAGTTCCATCCGCGCACCGTCGCCTCGCTCGTCGAGCAGCATGGCATCACCCACGCGTTCCTGGTGCCCGCGACCGTGCAGATGCTGCTCGACCTGCCCGACCTGGACTCGTTCGACCTGTCGAGCCTGCAGCTGATCTTCTACGGCGCCTCCCCGGTCACCCCGACGATGCTGCGGCGCGCCGTGCGCACCCTCGGCTGCGGCTTCGTCCAGCGTTACGGGATGACGGAGACGAGCGGGTCCGTCACCGCACTGCGCGTCGAGGACCACGACCCGACCGGTCCGCGCTCCTACCTGCTGCGCTCGGCGGGCCGCCCGATGCCCGGGGTGGAGATCGCCATCCGCGACGTCGTGACCGGGGAGGACCTGCCGGTCGGACAGTCCGGCGAGATCGTGTGCCGCTCCCGGCACAACACGTCCGGCTACTGGCGGCGCCCGGAGGAGACCGCGGCGCTGTTCACCGACGACGGGTTCCTGCGCACCGGCGACGCCGGCCACCTCGACGAGGACGGCTTCCTGTTCGTCACCGACCGGGTGAAGGACATGATCATCACCGGCGGCGAGAACGTCTACCCGATCGAGGTGGAGTCGGTGCTCGCCGAGCATCCCGCCGTCGCCGAGGTCGCCGTGATCGGGGTGCCCGACCGCAAGTGGGGCGAGGCCGTCACCGCCGTCGTGCGGGTGGCCGACGGTACCGCCGCGCCGGACGCGAGCGAACTGGTCGCGTTCACCATCGGCCGGCTCGCCTCCTACAAGAAGCCGCAGCGCATCCACTTCGTGAGCGAGCTGCCGCGCAACGCCGGCGGCAAGATCCTCAAACGCACGCTGCGCGACAGCCTCGCGGAGGACGTGTCATGACGGCGGTCGAGGTCGTCGGCGTCGTGCAGCAGGAGGCGTGGCGGCGCGGTGAGCTGCCGCCGGTCGAGCAGGTCCGGCCCGGGCTGTGGTCGATTCCCGTGCCCATGCCGAACAATCCGCTGCGCTACGTGCTGGTCTACGCCCTGGCCCTGCCCGACGGCCTGGCCCTGATCGACGTCGGCTGGGACTCGGAACAGTCCTGGCAGGCCCTGGTCGACGGGATCCGGCAGACCGGGCACGACGTCACCGAGGTCCGGTTCGCGGCGATCACCCATCTGCACCCCGACCATTTCGGTCTGGCGCCGCGGCTGCGCGAGGTCAGCGGTGCCGCGCTGGCGATGCACGCCGCCGACGCGTCGCTGCTCGGCCACCACACCGCGACGGACCGGGAAGGGTACGCCGCGTCGTGGGCCCGGCAGCTGGCCCGGCTCGGAGCGCCCGAGGAGGTCCGATCGGGCGAGGTCATGGAACTGGTCCGCTTCGGGCCGTGCGAATCGCTCGACGTCGTACTCGACGACGGCACCCCCCTCGACCTGCCCGGCTGGGATCTGCGCGCCGTGTGGACGCCCGGCCACACCCCCGGTCACCTGTGCTTCGTCGACGACACCCACGAACTGGTGTTCAGCGGCGACCACATGCTCCCCCGCATCAGCCCCAACATCTCCACCATCCCGGGTGAGCTGCCGAATCCGTTGCACCGCTACCTGCTGTCGCTGCACGCCACCGTCGGCCTGCCCGACGGTGAGGTCTTCCCCGCGCACGAATACCGTTTCCGCGGTGTCGCTTCCCGGGCGCAGGCGCTGCTCGGCCACCACGAGGAACGGCTGGACGAGATCGCCGACGTCGTCTCCCGGCATCCCGGATCCACGGCATGGGAGGTCTCCACCCGGATCTCGTGGTCCCGGCCGTTCGAGACGATGTCGCCGCGGCTGCGCCGGCTCGCGGTGCGCGAGACCGACGCCCACCTGCTGGTTCTCGCCGACCGGGGAGTGGTCACCGGATGCGGCACCGATCCGGACCGCTGGACGCCGGCCGTGGCCACCCCCGTACGATAAGCGAGTGGACCTTCACCTCATCACCTACTTCGTCGCGGTCGTCGACCGAGGTGGGATCACGAAGGCCGCCCAGTCCCTCTACATTTCGCAACCGTCGCTGTCGCAGGCCATCCGGACTCTCGAACGTCGGCTCGGCACAACCCTGTTCGACCGCACGGGACGCCGGCTCACGCTGACAGAGGACGGACGCCGCCTCGACGTAGCGGCCCGCCGGATCCTTGCCGACGTCGAGCGTGCGAAGGCGAAGGTGGCCGCGGTACGCGAACTCGTCTCGGGCCGCGTCGACGTGGTGACGTACTCGTCGTTCTCCTTCGATCCGATGATCGAGCTCGCGCGCCGCTTCCGTGATCGCTACCCGCACATCCTGGTGCGGATCGTCGACGCGGACGGCCCGGGCGGTGTGCACACCGCGCTGCGACGCGGGGAGGCCGAGATCGGGGTGACCGACCTGTCGGTCGAACACGCCGGCATGATCACCGTGCCGCTGTTCGAACAGGAACTCGTGCTCGCCCTCCACCACGACCTCGCGGCCGACCTGCCGGATCCGGTCCCGCGCGTCCGTGTGCGGGACGTGCCGCTCGTCGTCGATGTCGGTGACCGCACCAACGCAGCGAAGGCCGGTGAGCTGCTCGCCGAGAACGCCGCCAACGTCGTCGTCGACTGCGCCCACCCGGCGGCGACGTGGGAGCTGGTGTGCCTGGGCACCGGCGCGACGGTGGTGCCCAGGCCGGTGGCCGAACAGCAGATGCCCACGGTGACGGTGCGGCCCCTGGAACCGCCGCTGACGCGGCCGGTCGGGCTGGTGCTGCGTGCGGGTGAGCCGTCGCCGGCCGCGGCGGCGTTCCTCGAGGTCGCCTCGACACTGCGACAGGGAGCGTAGGACTGTGGATTTCCGGCAGGTGGAGTACTTCCTCGCGGTCGTCGAGAACAACGGCATCAACGGGGCGGCGGCCGCGCTCGGCGTCGCACAGCCGACGGTGTCGCAGGCGCTGCGCAGCCTCGAACGCGAACTCGGCGTCGAGCTGTTCCACCGCATCGGCCGCGGCATGGTCCTCACCGCAGCCGGGCGCAGCCTCGTCGGCCCGAGCCGGCAGATCCTGCGCGACGTGACCGCCGTCGAGGAGTTGCTGACCACGTCCGACGGCGCGGTCGCGGGCCGGCTCGACATCATGGCGTTCCCGTCGCTGTCCGTCGGACCGCTGGTGGAACTGATCGCCCGGTTCCGGCGCGAGTATCCGAAAGTGGCGGTGCGGCTCTCGCCGCTACGCGACGAGGAGCAGGTCGCGTCGTTGATTCGCGATGGCCACTGCGAGTTCGTCGTCGCGCACCTGCCGCTCGAGGGCGGTGACGGACTCGAGGTGATCGAACTCGGCGAACAGGAGTACTGGCTGGCGTATCCGCCGGGGTTCGAGGTTCCGGAGGGCCCGATCCACCTGTCCGAATTGCCGGACATTCCCATGGTGTTCGCGCCGACGGGCGCCTCGATGGTCGACGCGGTGGAATCGGCACTGCGCGCGGCCGGCGCCCGGCCGGAGATCTCCGTGCTCGTCGGCCAGCGCGAGGTCCGGCTGCCGATGGTGGCGGGGGGGGG
>NZ_AJFC01000166.1:0-46373 GCF_000256505.1 Rhodococcus sp. P14
GCTGGACTCGGCGGGTCGATCGTGGATCGGGTACCCGCCGAGGCCGCCGGGGACCGGGTCGTGGTCCGCGCATGCGAACCGCGGCTGGCGCGCGCGTACGGACTCGCCTTCGACCCCGCCTCTCTGTCGGCGGTCGGTCAGGCGTTCGTCGACCTGGTACGCCGGCGCTGACGCGCCGCCGGCGCTGACGCGCCGGTGTGCCCTTTGGGCGGCCCTGGCAACCCAAAGGACACACCGGCGGCTACGCCGCCTTTTCGAATACCGCGGCCAGGCCCTGGCCGCCGCCGATGCACATCGTCTCGAGGGCGTAACGGCCGTCGCGGCGGTGCAGCTCGCGGGCGAGCGTCGCCAGCATGCGGCCGCCGGTCGCGCCGACGGGGTGGCCGAGGGAGATGCCGGAACCGTGGACGTTGGTGCGTTCGAAATCGGCTGCGCCGAAATTCCATTCGCGGGTCACCGCGAGCGCCTGCGCCGCGAACGCCTCGTTGAGCTCGATGACGTCGACGTCCGCGAGGGTGATGCCGGCCTTCGCGAGGGCCTTCTCCGTGGCCGGGACCGGGCCGATGCCCATGATCTTCGGCGCCACGCCGGCCAGCCCCCAGGACACGACCCGAACCAGCGGGGTCAACCCCAGCTCCGCGGCCTTCTCCGGGGTCGTGACCAGGCACATCGATGCGGCGTCGTTCTGGCCGCTGGCATTGCCGGCGGTGACCGTCGCCTCGGGATCCTGCTTGCCCATGATCGGCTTCAGCCTCGCCAGCGACTCGACGGTGACGTCCGGACGGGGATGCTCGTCGGTGTCGATGACCTCGTCGCCGGCACGGGTGGTGACGGTGACCGGCACGATCTCCTCGGCGAGGATGCCGTTCTTCTGCGCGGCGACGGCCCGGGCATGGGACGACACGGCGAGTTCGTCCTGCTCGAGCCGGCTGATGCCGTAGTCGCGGCGCAGGTTCTCGGCGGTCTCGATCATGCCGCCGGGCACCGGGTAGTGGCGTCCGCCCGCGGTGGCGCGGGCCCGCACCAGACTGTCGTGCATCTGCACACCGGTGCGCGCACCGCCCCAGCGCATGTCGACGGAATAGAACGAGGCGTTGCTCATCGACTCGGCACCGCCGGCGACGACGACGTCGTTGTCGCCGTTGCCCACCTGCAGCGCTGCCTGGATGACGGCCTGCAGACCCGAGCCGCAACGACGGTCGATGTGCATGCCCGGCACCGTGATCGGGAGTCCGGCGTCGAGCGCGACGACACGGCCGATGGCCGGCGCTTCGCTGTTGCCGTTGCAGTGGCCGAGGATGACGTCCTCGATCGAGTCGGGGGCGATCCCGGTGCGGTCGAGCAGGCCCTTCAGGGCGGCGACACCGAGGTCTACGGCGTTGAGGGACTTGAACATTCCACCGTAGCGACCGATGGGGGTGCGGACGGGCTCGCAGATGACGACTTCGCGCATGACGACCTTCGGGAGAGGAGAGGGATAGTGAAAGAGACGGTGAGACAGGGACTCACATGAAGCGGCCGCCGGTGACCTCGAGCACGGTGCCGGTCATGTAGGAGGACATGTCGGAGGCGAGGAACAGGGCCACGGATGCGATCTCGGACACCTCGCCCGGTCGGCCCATGGGAATCTCGCTCATCTTCTGATCCCACGCCTTCTGCGGCATGGCCTCGGTCATCGCGGAACGGATCAGGCCCGGCTGGATCGCGTTGACGCGCACGCCGTGGTGCGCCATCTCCTTCGCGGCGGCCTTGGTCAGGCCGACGATACCTGCCTTCGCCGCCGAGTAGTTGGTCTGACCGACCATCCCGACCTTGCCGGAGAGCGACGAGATGTTGACGATGGCGCCGCGCTTGGCGTCGCGCATGATCGCCGACGCCTTGCGGGTGCCGTGCCAGGTGCCCTTGAGGTGCACGGCGATCACCAGGTCGAAGTCCTCCTCGGTCATGGTGCGCATCGTCGCGTCGCGGGTGATGCCGGCATTGTTGACGACGACGTCGAGCGAGCCGAATCCGTCGACGGCCTCCGCGAGGAGCGTGTCCCACTCGTCCGCGTTCACGACGTCGCACCGCACCGCGCGGGCCACGTCGCGGCCGCCGAGCTTCTCGGCGGCGGCCGTGGCGGCGTCGAGGTCGAGGTCGCCGAGGACCACCCGGGCGCCGGCGTCGACGAACTCCTGTGCGATTGCGAAACCGATGCCCTGAGCGCCTCCGGTGACGACGGCGGTTCGGTTCTCCAGCAGTGACATGAGGTTCCTTTCGCACGAGCCTGCCCGGTCCGGGGACGGCGGGAAGACACCGATGAATCGAGGACGCGGGCGACGCCCGTCGGCTGATGCTCCGAATATACCGAGAGGACCGGTGATTCGACCCCGCCCGATTCATCGACAGTGCCTATGTGGTGATGGGGCGATTCGTATTGGACACCCGAGGTCCCGGAACCGATGGTGGTGTCATGACAACCTCGACTGCGATGCCGGCCACTGAGGTGGACGACGACGACTTCCAGGAAATCCTCGCCCAGACCCGCGCATTCGTGCGTGGCGTGGTCGTGCCGCGCGAACAGGAGATCGCCGACACGAACGCGATCCCCGACGACATCCGCGCCGCGGCCAAGGAGATGGGTCTGTTCGGGTACGCCATCCCGCAGCAGTGGGGCGGGCTCGGATTGAACCTGATGCAGGACGCCGAACTGGCGATGGAACTGGGCTACACCACCCTGTCGCTGCGGTCGATGTTCGGCACCAACAACGGCATCGCCGGCCAGGTCCTCGTCGGGTTCGGCACCGACGAGCAGAAGACGCAGTGGCTCGAGAAGATCGCCTCCGGCGAGGTCGTCGCGTCGTTCGCCCTCACCGAGCCCGGCGCCGGCTCGAACCCGGCCGGGCTGCGCACCAAGGCCGTGCGCGACGGCGACGACTGGGTGCTCACCGGTGAGAAGCGGTTCATCACCAACGCCCCGATCGCGGACCTGTTCGTCGTGTTCGCCCGCACCCGCCCCGCCGACGCGAACGGCACCGGCATCGCGGTGTTCCTCGTCCCCGCCGACACCGCGGGCGTGACGGTGGGCAGCAAGGACGCGAAGATGGGCCAGGAGGGGGCCTGGACCGCGGACGTGCACTTCGACCAGGTGCGGGTGCCGGCGGCGGCGCTGGTCGGCGGCAGCGAGGACGTCGGCTACAAGGCCGCGATGACGTCGCTGGCCCGGGGGCGGGTGCACATCGCGGCGCTGTCGGTGGGGCAGGCGCAGCGCGCGCTGGACGAGTCGGTGGCGTACGCGGCGACCGCCACGCAGGGCGGCACCGCGATCGGCAGCTTCCAGCTGGTGCAGGCGATGCTCGCCGATCAGCAGACCGGGGTGATGGCCGGGCGGGCGCTGGTGCGCGACGCGGCGCGGGCGTGGGTGGCAGGCACCGACCGGCGGATCGCGCCGTCGGCGGCGAAGCTGTTCTGCACGGAGATGGTCGGCAAGGTCGCCGATCTGGCGGTGCAGATCCACGGCGGCACCGGCTACATGCGGGAGGTGCCGGTCGAGCGGATCTACCGGGACGTGCGGCTGCTGCGCCTGTACGAGGGCACCAGCGAGATCCAGCGCCTGATCATCGGCGGCGGACTCGTCAAGCAGGCCCAGCGCGGCTGACCCGCACCCGTGCGTGTTTCTGGCAGCAAGGGCTACCAGAACCACGCACGGGCAGAACGGCCTCGCCGTGCGTGTTTCCGGTAGTCGGTACTACCGAAAACACGCACGGCGAGGATGGTTCAGCGCGTGGCTGCGGACTGCTCGAGCCGCGTCCGCAGGTCCGTCTTGAGCACCTTGCCCGCCGCGGAGGTGGGCAGTGCGTCCACGAGGACGATCTCGCGAATCTTCTTGTAGGGCAAGACCTGCTCGGCGACGAACGCCATCAGCTCGGCCGGGTCGGGTTGCGTGCCCGGCACCGGCACCACGAAGGCGACCGGTTCCTGGCCGACGCTGCCGGCCTCCCGGCCGACCACCGCGGCCGTCGACACCGCCGGATGGGACACCAGGATCTCCTCGAGCTCACGCGGATACACGTTGTAGCCCTTGTAGATCAGCATGTCCTTGGCGCGATCGCAGATGTAGACGTAGCCGTCGGCGTCGCGGTAGGCGATGTCGCCGGTGTCGAGCCAGCCGTCCACGTACTGCTGCGCCGTGATCTCGGGATGGCCGAGGTAGCCGTCGGTCACCTGCGGGCCCCGGATCCACAGCTCGCCGCGCTCGCCCTCACCGAGGACGACGCTCGGATCGCCCTGTGCCCGGATCTCGAGCTCGGTGTCGAAGAGGGGCAGGCCCACACTGCCGAGACGGTAGGCCGATCCGACGACCAGCGGCATGGCGGTGACCACGCACGTGCCCTCGGTCAGGCCGTAACCCTCGGCCACACGGGCGTTCGGGAACGCCACCCCGAGCGCCTCGAGCGTGACGTGATCGATCGGCGCCGCACCCGACGACACGACCCGCACCGACGTGGTGTCCCGACGCGCGACGTCCGGGTGGGTGGCCAGCGCATGCCACATGGCCGGGCTGCCGGTGATGTAGCTGACGCGGTGCCGCTCGACGAGCTCGAGCATGCGCGCGGGGTCGAAGCGACCCGCGAGCACCTGCGTGAGGCCGCACAGCAGCAGGAACGACGTGTTGATCAGCGCGTGGGCGTGGAACAGCGGGGACACGACGACGGTGGCGCCCTCACCGGGGATCACCCCGTGCACGTCGAGCCCCTCGATCGGGCGCAGGGCGACCAGCCCGTCGCCGGTGGCGACGACCTGGTGGGCGGCCCGCCACCCGCACATCTGGGTCACGTTGGCGACCACGTTGCGGTGCAGCACCCGCACGCCCTTGGAGATGCCGGTGGTGCCGCCCGTGTAGGCCAGGTGCGCGACGTCCGTTCCGGCGACGTGCGCCGGTGTGAATGCGGTGGGCTGCCCGGCGAGGAAGTCGTCGAACCGCACCACAGCTGCGGACGTGGGTGGCGCGGAGACAGGGTCGCCGGATGCCACCACGATCGTCGCGACGGTGGTGCCCGCGGCAGCGCCGAGCAGCACCCCCAACTGCTGCGTCTGGGTCACGGCCGCGACGGCGCCGGTCTCCTCGATCTGCTTGCGCAGGCCGGGTTCCGGTTGCAGCGGATTGACCAGCGTCACGGTCGCCCCGGCCCGGAGCGCGCCGTAGTAGGCGACGAGGAACTCGATGCAGTTGCCCACGTGCATCAGCACCACGTCGCACGGGGCCACACCGGCTCCCTGGAGGGCGGAGGCGAACTGCGCGGAGCGCTCGTCGAGTTCCCGGTATGTGCACATCCGGTCCCCGTCGACGATCGCGGGGCGGTCGCCGTACAGGGCGGCCATGCTCGGCGCCCACACCGCCATCGTCACGTCCGGGTAGGTCAGCGACAGGGCCGGCACGTCGGTGCTCATCGTCGCCACCTCAGCGCGGGGCCATGCGGATGGCGCCGTCGAGCCGGATGGTCTCACCGTTGAGGTAGCCGTTCTCGAGGATCGACGTGGCGAGCTGACCGAACTCGTCGGGGCGGCCCAGGCGCGCCGGGTTCGGCACGGTCTTCTCGAGCGAGGCCCGCACGTCGTCGCGCAGGCGGGCCAGCAGCGGGGTGTCCATGATGCCCGGGGCGATCGTGTTGACGCGGATGTTCTTGCTCGCCAGGTCGCGGGCGGCGACGACGGTCATGCCGACGATGCCGGCCTTGGACGCCGAGTAGTTGATCTGGCCGATCTGACCCTCGAACGCCGCGACGGAGGCGGTCATCACGATGGCACCGCGCTCGCCGTCGACCGGCTCGAGCGCGGCCATGCGCTCGGCGCCGAGGCGCAGCGCGTTGAACGACCCGATGAGGTTGAGGCGGATCACGAACTCGAAGTCCTCGAGCGAACCGGCCTTGCCGTCCCTGTCGAGAACGCGCATCTTGCGGCCGGCGCCGGCGCAGTGCACGAGCCCGCGCAGACCGCCGCGCTCGTGCGCGACGTCCAGGGCGGCGGCGAACTGCTCGGCGTCGGTGACGTCGGCCGCAGCGAACGTGGCGCCGTCACCGAGGGACTTCGCGACGTCGGCGCCCGGTGAGCCGGGCAGGTCGACGAGGGTGACGGTGCCGCCGGCGTCGAGGACGCGGCGGGCGGTGGCCAGGCCGAGACCGGAGGCGCCGCCGGTGATCGCGACGGAAAGACCCTTCAGTTCCATATCTTTCGTTCCTTTGCGTGAAGTGCGTGTCAGAGCAGTTCGAGAATGGTGGCGTTGGCCATGCCGCCGGCCTCGCACATCGACTGCAGACCGTATCGGATTCCGTTGTCGCGCATGTGATGTGCCAGTCGAGTCATGAGGATCGCGCCGGATCCGCCGAGCGGGTGCCCCACGGCTATGGCGCCCCCGACCGGGTTCAGGCGCGCGTCGTCGACGCCGGTCTCGGCCTGCCACGCGAGCGGAACCGGTGCGAACGCCTCGTTGATCTCGAAGGCCCCGATGTCGTCGAGCGACAGGCCCGAGCGGTCGAGGGCCTTCTGGGTGGCGGGGATCGGTCCGGTGAGCATGATGACCGGGTCGTCGGCGGCGACGACGGCGGTGTGGATCCGCGCCATCGGCGTCCACCCCTGGGCGGCCGCGTACTCGCTGGTGGTGACGAGCAGGGCTCCCGCGCCGTCGGAGATCTGCGAGGAGTTGCCGGCGTGGATCACCCCGTCCTCCTTGAAGACCGTCTTCAGCTTGGCGAGCGATTCGACACTGCCGCCGCGGCGGATGCCCTCGTCGGCGGTCAGCCCGGCGATCGGCGCGAGCTGCCCGGTGAAGGCTCCGGCGTCGGTCGCGGCGGCGGAACGCTCGTGCGAACGCAGCGAGAACTCGTCGAGGAGGGTGCGGGACAGGCACCACTTCTCGGCCATCATCTCCGCGCCGACGCCCTGGCTGAAGCCGTCGACGCCGAACCGGTCGAGCACCTCCGTCGGGAAGTGCTCGCCGTTCTTCGCGGCCGTGCCCATCGGCACCCGGCTCATCACCTCGACGCCGCCGGCGATCACCACGTCGTTCTGGCCGGACAGGACGGTGGCGGCGGCGAACGAGACCGCCTGCTGGCTCGAACCGCAGGCCCGGGTCAGCGTGGTGGCCGGAACCGTCACGGGCCAGCCGGCGGCGAGCACCGCCGAGCGGGAGACGATGCCGGCCTGCTCGCCGACCTGGCTGACGCAACCCCAGATCACGTCGTCGACGGTGCCCGGATCGAGCCCGACCCGTTCGGCCAGCGCCGTCAGCACATGTGCCGACAGGTTGACGGGGTGGATCTCGGACAGGGCGCCGCCCCGGCGTCCGACGGGGGTGCGGACGGCATCGACGATCACGGCATCGCGCATGGGTGGATCCTTTGCAGTAGCGGGAGACGACGACCGGCCGGGTGGTGGCCCTCGATATCGAGTCGATCACGCACCCGGCCGGTGGGGAAAGGACATTCGGTGGATGGCTCCGTTAGGCGGAAGCTATGCCTTCGCGGGGGCCTCCGACCGGATGACGGCGCGGTCGCGTTCCGGGTTCGCGAAGACCAGGACCAGGATCGCGGCGACGATGCCCAGCGCACCGATGACCTGGAACGCGGTCGCGTAGCCCTCGGCCGCGGTGGCGGCGTTGTCGACGAGCACACCGGTGCCGTAGGGGGCGACGAGGCCGCCGACGGCCATGAGCGCGAGGAACACGCCCATCGTGCCGGCGGTCTGCTGCGGCGGGCACAGCTCGGAGATCGCGGCGTTGATGAGGGGGAAGGCGATCGCCCCGAAGCCGTAGCCGATGGACACGGCCGCGACCGCCAGGGCCGGGGTGCCGATGCTGGGCAGGAACACCAGGACGGAACCGCAGATCAGGACACCGGCACCGGGAACGATGATCCGCACGACGCGGGAGCGGTAGCCGCGCTGGGCGAGCCGGTCGGTGACCGAACCGGACGTGACCATCAGGATCAGGCCGACGATCGACGGCAGGGCGAACATCGAGCCGGCCTGCAGGGCGCTGTAGCCGAGACCCACCTCGAAGTAGGAGGGCAGCCAGGTCAGCACGACGGTGGTGAGCGCGTAGACGACCATGATCAGGACGACGCAGCTGAGGAACGTGCGGGTGAGGAAGATCTTCTTCCACGGCACCGACGGCTCGGTGGAGGCGGCGCCGGTCCCCTTCTTCACGGCCGTCGCGGTGAACGGGCCTTCCTTCCAGCCGGTCAGCCACGACGCCATCCACAAGGCACCGAGGATCGACAGCGCGATCAGGGCGGCGCGCCAGCCCCACTGGACGGTGATGTAGGCGAGGATCGGAGCGAGGGCGATCTTCGCGACCGACGCCGAGCCGGCGAGGAACGCGCCGGGCAGGCCGCGCTTGGCCGGGGGATGCCAGGAGTACGCGGCGGTGTGCATGAGCGCGGAGCTGGGGCCCTCGGCCAGGCCGAGCAGCATGCGGGTGACGATCAGCATCATCAGGCTCGCCGAGACGACCAGCGGCAGCATGACCACCGACCAGACGGCGCCCAGCGCCAGCAGCGCCCACCGCAGGGTGAGGTACTTGTTGAGGGGGCCGGCGAGGAAACCGCCGAGCGTGAAGGTCACGAAGAACAAGGATCCGACGAGGCCGATCTGGGAGGAGGACAGTCCCAGCTCGCGAGCCAGCGGCTGCGCGATGATGCCCAGCACAGCCTTGTCGGCATAGTTGACGACGTACAGGAAGATCACGAGGCCGGTCATGCCCCACGCCTGCTTGCCGCTGACGAGTGGGGTAGCCCCCTTCGGCGGGGCGCCGTGCGCTGCGTCGTGCGAGATTTCGCCAGTGGTCACCGGAGTGTCCCCTTAATGGCTCGAAGGGATGTGTCGGTCGGACGGTGCGTCGTCGACCGAGAGATGTGCACCGATCAGGCGCTCGGCATCCATTCAACGTGGTGTAGGTCACTGAAGCAATGTCCGGTCGGTGAATCGACCGATCACCGATACCTATGGACTTCCGGCGGTGCGAACGGGGCCATTGACGGCCGCTAACCGACCTATAGCCGAACGGTGTTGGTCCTACGGTCCGGCGGTGCTGCATATTTGGCCGTACAACTTCGTCGGCGCGTTCCGGGCTCCGACGTCCGGGCGGATGAGGACAGGCGACATGAACCCCACTGCTTCCATCGACGAGCTCCCCTCGTCCACCGCGCCCCTGGCCGGGGTGCGGGTCGTCGAGGTCTCGAGTTTCATCGCGGCTCCCCTGTGCGGCATGACGCTCGCGCAGCTCGGTGCCGAGGTCGTCCGCGTGGACCCGATCGGCGGGGCCGCCGACTACCATCGGTGGCCCGTCACCGACGACGGCGAATCGATCTACTGGGCGGGTCTGAACAAGGGCAAGCGTTCCTTCGCCGCCGACTTCCGGGATCCAGAGGCGCACAGTCTGATCCGTGATCTGATCACCGACGCCGGGGTGCTCGTCACCAACGCGGCCGGGCGGGACTGGCTGGACTACGACAGCCTCGCCGCGATCCGTCCCGACCTGATCCACGTGCAGGTCCTCGGCCGCGCCGACGGCGGCTCCGCCGTCGACTACACCGTCAACGCCGCCGCCGGCTTCCCGCTCGCCACCGGTCCCGTCGGCCACGACGGCCCGGTCAATCACCTGCTGCCGGCGTGGGACCTCGCATGCGGTCTCTACGCCGCGCTGTCGGTGGCGTCCGCGGTGCACCGCCGCGAGGTCACCGGCGCGGGCGCCAAGATCGTGCTGCCGCTCGAGGACGTCGCCCTCGCCACCGCCGGAAACCTCGGCTATCTCGCCGAGGCCCAGCTCGGCGGGCCCGAACGCGACCGCATCGGCAACTCCGTCTACGGCACCTACGGGCGCGACTTCACCACGTCCGACGGCGCCTCCTTCATGGTCGTCGCGCTGACCCCGCGGCACTTCCGGGACCTGACCGACCTGACCGGCACGACGACCGCGGTGGGCGCGCTCGAATCCGCCCTGGGCGCCGACTTCCGCGACGAGGGCGACCGCTACCGGCACCGCGAGGTGCTCGACGCGTTGTTCGCCGTGTGGTTCCGCGAGCACACCGCCGCCGAGGTGGCCACCTCCCTCGCGGGCACCTCGATCCTGCACGAGCGGTACCGCACCTTCGCCGAGATCGCGAAAGACCCTCGCGTGACCGCCAATCCGGTGTTCCAGTACGTCGACCAGCCGCGTGTCGGCGGACACCTGGCCCCCAGCCTGCCGATGTCGTTCGACGGTATCCACCCCACCCCCCGGCCGGCGCCGGCCAACGGCGACGACACCGCCGCCGTCCTCGCCGAGCACCTGGGCCTGACGCCTCAGGAGATCGATCGCCTCGCCACCGACGGGACCATCCGGGTTCCCGCCGGCACCCTCCCCGCCCTCGAGAAGGACCTCGCCGTATGACCCGCCTCGCCCAGACCCTCGGCCTGACCGAGTTCCAGACCGAGATCCTCGCGACCGTCCGGCGGTTCGTCGACCGCGAGATCATCCCGAACGCCCAGGAACTCGAGCATTCGGACACCTACCCGCAGGACATCGTCGATCAGATGCGCGAGATGGGCCTGTTCGGGCTGATGATCCCCGAGGAGTACGGCGGACTCGGCGAGTCGCTGCTGACCTACGCGCTGTGCGTCGAGGAGCTCGCCCGCGGCTGGATGAGCGTGTCCGGTGTGATCAACACTCACTTCATCGTCGCCTACATGCTGCGTCAGCACGGCACCGACGAGCAGAAGAACTACTACCTGCCGAAGATGGCCACCGGCGAGACGCGCGGTGCCTTCTCGATGTCCGAACCGGAACTGGGCTCGGACGTCGCCGCGATCCGCACGAAGGCCAAGCGCGACGCCGACGGCGACTACGTGGTCAACGGCCAGAAGATGTGGCTGACCAACGGCGGCAGCTCCACCCTCGTCGCCGCCCTGGTGCGCACCGAGGAAGGTGCCGCCAAGGCGCACGAGAACCTCACCACGTTCCTCGTCGAGAAGCCCGCCGGCTTCGGCGAGGTCGCCCCGGGCCTGACGATCCCCGGCAAGATCGACAAGATGGGCTACAAGGGGATCGACACCACCGAACTGATCTTCGACAACTACCGCGCCAAGGCCGCCGACGTTCTCGGCGGCACCCCGGGCAAGGGTTTCTACCAGATGATGGACGGGGTCGAGGTCGGCCGCGTCAACGTCTCCGCCCGCGCCTGCGGCGTCGCCGTCCGCGCGTTCGAGCTCGCCGCCCGGTACGCGCAGCAGCGCACCACGTTCGGCAAGCCCATCGCCCAGCACCAGGCGATCTCGTTCTCGCTCGCCGAGATGGCCACCAAGGTCGAGGCCGCCCACCTGATGATGGTCAACGCGGCACGCCTGAAGGACTCCGGCGAACGCAACGACGTCGCTGCCGGCATGGCGAAATACCTCACCAGCGAGTACTGCTCGGAGGTCACCCAGGCCAGCTTCCGCATCCACGGCGGCTACGGCTACTCCAAGGAGTACGAGATCGAGCGGCTCATGCGCGAGGCACCGTTCCTGCTCATCGGCGAGGGCACCAGCGAGATCCAGAAGACGATCATCAGCAAGGGCGTCCTGCGCGAATACGCACTGTAGTCCCGATCCAGCTGTAGCCCCGATTCAGCTGTAGCCCCGATCCAGCTGTAGCCCCGATCCAGCTGCAGTCCCGATTCAGCTGCAGTCCCCATCTACCCGAGACCCGAGGAGACCGACCGTGCAGCGTACGGTGTTCGACGAAGACCACGAAGCGTTCCGCAAGACCGTCCGCGACTTCATCGCGAAGGAAGTCGCACCCGTCCATCACGAGTGGGAAGCCGACGGTCATCCCCCGCGTGACTTCTACCGTCGTCTCGGCGAACTCGGTATCCTCGGTATCCAGGCACCCGAGGAGTACGGCGGCGGTGGCGAGTCGTCGATCAAGTTCAACGCGGTCGTCGCCGAGGAGGTCGCTGCGGCCGGCGCGTCGTTCGGCTCCTACTCCGTGCACACGAATCTGATCCTGCCGTACCTGATGGAGTACGGCACGGACGAGCAGAAGCAGCGCTGGCTGCCCGGATTCTGTTCCGGCGATCTGATGTTCGCGATCGCCATGACCGAACCCGGCACGGGATCGGACCTCGCGAACATCTCGACGACGGCGAAGCTGTCCGAGGACGGCAGCCACTACATCGTCAACGGCGCGAAGACGTTCATCACCGGCGGTGTGCTCGCCGACCGCATCCTCACGGTGTGCCGCACGGCCCCGTTCGACCCGGAGAACCGGCGGGCCGGGCTGTCGATCCTCGTCGTCGACACCACCACCGAGGGGTTCGCCGTCGGCCGCAAGATCGAGAAGATCGGCCTCAAGACCTCCGACACCGCGGAACTGTCGTTCACCGACGTCCGGGTGCCGGTGCAGGATCTGCTCGGTGAGGAGGGCAAGGGCTTTTCCTACCTGACGCACAACCTCGCGCAGGAACGTCTGACGATCGCATTCGGCGCATCCGCCACCGCGGCCGCCGCCCTGCAGCACGCACTCGCATACACCAAGGACCGCAAGGTGTTCGGCAAGCCAGTCGCCGCGTTCCAGAACACCAAGTTCGTGCTCGCCGAATGCTCCACCGAGTTGCAGGCCGTGCAGTTGATGGTCGACAACGCCCTCGAGCTGCACGACCGCGGAGAGCTCACCGTGCCGGATGCGGCACGTGCCAAGCTGTTCGGCACCGAAGCCGCCGGCCGCATCATCGACAAGTGCCTGCAGCTGCACGGCGGATACGGCTACGTCCTCGAATACCCGATCGCGCGGCTCTACGCGGACACCCGCGTCAGCCGCATCTACGGCGGCACCAGCGAGGTCATGAAGACGATCATCGCCAAGGACCTCGGTCTCTGACCCCACGCACACAGGATCCGTGCGGTGAACCGGAATCCGCCCACGTCACGGCGTGGGCGGATTTCGATGTTCCGAGCGAATTCAACTGTGCGGCGCAGCTACTCGATGGTCGCGGCGGCCGGGACCCGACCCAGTACGGCCCTGGCCGCCGTGATCAGTTGCTCGAGCCAGACGTCCGTGCCGACCGCTCGGCGCAACGGCTCGTTCGGCAACTCGATGCTCACCGGCAGCCCCGCCGGGAGGGCGGACCAGATCGCCGGCAGGTCGATGCCCCCCGACCCCGGCACCAGGCGTTCCTCGCGGGCGTGCCGGATCAGCTCCGCGTGGTCACGCGGGGCGGGAACCGAGCCGTCGCACATCTGGGCATAGTGCAGCCACTCGCGCGGAATCGCGGCCAGGTCCTCGGGCGACGTGGCCGAACGCGCGACGTGCAGCGCGTCGACGAGGACGCTGCGGGCCGGGCCGTCGGCCTGCCCGACGATCTCCACCGCGGTCTTCGCGTCGGGAACCGCGGTCCACGGCATGAATTCGAGGCTCGCGACGATGCCGTAGGAGGCGCACAGTTCCGCCAGCCGCGCGTACGAGTCGGTGAGACGGCTACGGTCGCGGTCGTCGCCGCCGACGAGCACCGCCTTCGCCCCGAGCCGGGCCCCGGCCTCGAGCAGCGGCACGTACGCCGTCGCGTCGAAATCCGGTCCGATTCGGATGATCTCGAGATCGAACACCTCGACCGGAGAATCGTTCAGCCGCCGGACGAGTGCGGAGAGCGCGGCGTCGTCCTCGTGCAGTGGATAGGCGGTGGTGCCGGGCGCTGCGGGCAGCAGACGCAGTCCGATCGTGTCGAAGCCGTGCCGCTCGGCGAGGTCGACGTGCTGCAGCGGCGGTGTGTCGAGGACGGTGAGGGCGGCGAGGCCGAGTGGGGTGCTCATCGGGTGGCTCCTGTGGTCGAGGCGAGTCGGCGTCCGGTCAGGTACCCGAAGGTCATTGCCGGGCCCAGGTTGATTCCGCCGGAGGGATAGTGGCCGCCCATCACGCTGGACTGGTCGACACCGACCGCGAACAGCCCGTCGATCGGCCGGTCGTCGCCGTTCAGCACCCGCGACGACGAGTCGGTGACCAGGCCGGCGAACGTGCCGAAACTGCCCGGGACGACCTTGACGGCGTAGAAGGGACCGCGTTCGAGCGGGGCGAGGGACGGGTTCGGCCAGGGGTTGTCCGCGTCGCCGGACTTGACGTTGAACGGTGTGGTGCCACGGCCGAATTCGGGATCCTCCCCGACTCGGGCGCTCTCGTTGAACGCGGTGACGGTCTTCTTGAGCCCGTCCGGGTCGACGCCGATCTTCTCCGCGAGGTCGCGGATCGTGCGCCCCTTCGAGAGGTATCCGGATCGCAGGTAGGGCCAGGTGGGGATCGGGAAGGGCTTGGCCATGCCGAGCGGGAAGTACCGCAGGTACTGCTGGTCGGCGATCAGCCAGGAGCACACCTCCTCGCCGTCCGGCACCTGTTCGATCATGGCCAGGGTGTAGTCGTGGTAGCCGAGCGCCTCGTTGACGAAGCGGCGCCCGTCGGCGAGCACCCCGATGACGCCGGGCTTTCCGCGGTCCAGGATGTGCGGGAACACCCCCTGCCTGCCGTTGCGGTAGCGGACCAGGGAGACGGGACAGTACGCCACCGGTGACGCGAGGGAGCGGTCGAGGCGGCCGCCGACGGATTCGCCCAGTGAGATGCCGTCGCCGGTCGTCGTCGGCGGGGTGAGCGTCCAGTGTTCGCGTCCGCTCGGAGTCCGCGGGAACAGCTCTCGTCGCCGGTCGATGTCGTGGGTGAACCCGCCGGTGGCGAGGACGACACCGCGGCGGGCGGACACGGTACGCGCACCGCCGGGACCGTCGATCCGGACTCCGGTGACGCGCCCGGACGGGTCGGTGACGAGTGCGGTGGCGGCGGTGGCGACCCGGATGTCGACGCCGGCGTCGAGGGCGGAGCGCAGCAGCCGGCCCACGAGTGCGGTGCCGTTGACCAGTTGCTGGCCGCGGCGCTCGGTGGCGAGGTCGAGCATGTGGGTCGAGACCCGTCGTGCACAGTGCACGAACGCGCGGCCGGAGCGCGTCGAGTGCAGGAAGGCCTGCAGGTCCGGGCCGGCCATGATGCCCATGCCGAGGAACGAGGTCTCGTACAGCTGCCGTCGCAGCAGCGCAGCGACGTCGGATCCGAGGCGGCGCAGGCTCACCGGCTTCGGCGCGACGGATCGGTGTCCCGTGCCCGCGCCGGGCGTGTCACCGTGGATGTCGGCGATGGCGGCACCGGGGACGAACTGCAGCGCCGTGTGACGTTCGAAGAATTCGACCATCTCGGGGGCGCCGTCGAGGAAGGCATCCACCTTGGCGGCATCGAACTCGTCCCCGAGCCGGTGTTCGAGGTAGCGGCGCGGCTGCGCGCGGTCCTCGTGCACACCGTCGGCGTGGGCGAACAGGTTCCGCGGTGTCCACATCCATCCACCCGACCAGGCGGTGGCGCCGCCGCACACGTCCGCCTTCTCGACGACGAGCACGGAGGCGCCCCCGTGGGCGGCAGCCACGGCCGCGGACAGCCCGCCGGCACCGGACCCGACGACGACGACGTCGTAGGTGAGGGATTCGGACACTGTGGCGGGGTTCATCGGGGCTCCTTGCCGGACGGGACGGGGGTGGGTGCGGGCGAGAGTTCGACGACTCTGCCGGTGCGGGAGGATTCGTAGATCGCGGCGACGACGGCCAGTGAGGCGCGGGCGTCGCGGCCGGTCACCGCGGGCCGGCGACCGGTCAGCACCGCCTCGGCGAAGTCCTGGACCTGCAGGGTGTGGAAGTCGGTGAGCCCGGCGTTGATGTCGCGGACGTCGAGGTTGGCGTCGACAGCCGGCGAATACGGAGACCGCAGCTCCACCTCGCCCGGCACGGTCCACAGCTCGTTGACGCCCTCCCGTCCCTCGGGGAACTCGAGGACGCTCGCGAGCGCCCCGGTTGCGCCGATCACCGTGACGCGGTTGCCGAGGTTGTGGCCGGCGCCGGTGGTGGCGGTGATCGTCGCGGTGCCGCCGGAGGCGAACGAGACGACGGCCGAGGCCGTGTCCTCGGTTTCGATGTGCTCGCCGTGGAAGCGGGTGCCGACGAACCCGCCGACGCGGACGGGCTCGCCCATGAACCACTGCAGCATGTCGATCTGATGGACGGCCTGCGTCATCAGGACGCCGCCGCCGTCGGTGTCCCACCGCCCGCGCCACGCGTCGGCCGAGTAGTAGCGGGACGGGCGGTGCAGGAGCACCGACACCTCCCCGAGAACGGGCACGCCGAGACGGCCGTCCTCGATCGCCGCCTTGATGCGGCGGGCCGCGGGCCAGAATCGACGCTGGAACAACACCCCGAAGGTGATGCCCGCGCGGTCGGCGGCCGCGATCATCCGGTCGGCCGCGGCCACGTCCACCGCGATCGGCTTCTCGCACAGCACGTGGATCCCGGCCTCGGCCGCGGCGACGACGATCTGTTCGTGCACGGGGTGCGGGGTGCACACGGTGCAGGCGTCGAGGCCGAGCCCGAACAGCTCGTCCACCGATCCGACGGCGTGAGCGATACCGTGCCGGGCGGCGAAGGCGCGGGCGCGCTCCAGGTCGGGATCGCAGCACGCGACGACCTCGACGCCGGGCACCTGCTGCAGCGCGTGCGCGTGGTTGCCCGCGATCTTTCCGCATCCGACGATGCCTGCGCGGAGGGCCATCAGAAGTGCTCCTCTCGTTCGACGTCCCGGGCTGCGGCTTCGCCGCGGTCCAGCCGGTTCAGCGCGGCGACGTCCGCTGCCGTGAGTGCCACGTCGACGGCGGCCAGATTCTCGGCCTGGCGCGCCGGATTCGCCGACCGCGCGACCGGCACGACGCCCTGCGCGAGGTGCCAGGCAAGCACGACCTGCGCACGGGTGCAGCCGATGCGGTCCGCGATCGAGGCGACGGCGGGGGCCGCGAGCACCTCGCCGCGGCCGAGCGGGCTCCACGACTGCGTGAACACGCCGAGTTCGTCGTTCGCGCGGCGGACGGGCAGCCGGGCCAGCGACGGGTCCATCTGGATCTGGTTGACGGCGGGCGCCTCCCCGGTCTCGGCCACCACCCTGCGCAGGTGGTGACCGAGGAAGTTGGACACCCCCACGTAGCGCACGAGCCCGGCGTCGCGGCACTCGAGCATGGCCTCGAACGCCGCGGCATACCGGTCGAACCGCGGCAGCGGCCAGTGGATCAGGAACAGGTCGAGCCGCTCGAGGCCCAGGCGCTCGAGGCTGCGCTCCACGGCGCCGCGGACGTCCCCGGACACATGGTCGCTGCCGCGGAGTTTCGTGGTGACGAACAGGTCCTCGCGGGGCACGCCGCAGGTGGCGAGGGCGGCACCGACGGCGTCCTCGTTCCCGTAGATCGCGGCCGTGTCGATCAGCCGGTAGCCGGCCTCGATGCCGGTGAGCACGGCGCGGGTGGCGTCGGGCCCGACGAGCGGCCAGGTGCCCAGGCCCAGGCGCGGCAGTGCGGTGCGGACGGAATCGGGCGCGGGTGCGGTGGTCTCCGCGCTCATGCGCCGGCTCCCACGCGCGAATCGGCGGCCTCGGTGATCCGGACGGCGACGTCGGCGGCGGTGACGAGCGCGGCCTGGATCGATCCGCCGTCGCCGCTCGCGTCGCCGACGCAGTGCACGCCGAGGCGGGGCTCGAGCCGGCGCAGATCGGCCAGCAGGTCGGTGCGCGGCTCGATGCCGTGCGAGACGAGCAGCTCACCGGGTGCGGCGACGGTGCGTTCGCGCCCGTTCGTCGAGACGACCACGTGCTCGGGTTCGATCCGGGTGACGATCGACGACAGGTGTGTGGTGAGGCGTTCGCTCGCCGCGAGCCGGGGCAACAGGACGATCTTCGCCCGGCGGCCGACGTCGTGCGCGATCGTCTCCTGCGGACCGATCAGCACGACCGTCGTGCCGTGCCGGAGCAGGTCGTCGGCCACGGCCGCGGCCTCCCGGTCGGCACCGAAGATCGTGATCGACTCGGGCGCGGGATCTCCGGAGGCGAGGAACTCCCGCACGTCGCGGATCCGCCGGGTGTGGGCGCCGGGTATGTCGATCGCGGGCCCGCGGCCACCGGTGGCGAGCACCACCGCGTCGAAACCGAAGGGCGCCAGGGTCGTGGCATCGACCCGAGTGCCGGTATGGCAGGTGACGTCGAGGTCGACCAATTCGTCGCGGTACCAGTCGACGATCCGGTGGTATTCCGGATACTCGTGCAGCCGGGAGGCCAACGCGAAGTCGCCGCCCAGGGTGTTGCGCTCGTCGTAGAGGTCGACGCTGTGGCCCGCCAGGGCGAGTTCGCGTGCGACCGCCATGCCGGCCGGGCCGCCGCCCACGACGGCGACCCGCACCGGGGACCCGGCCGGAGTCGACGGCTGCGCGAGCTCGCGGCCGACCCAGGGGTTGACCGAACACGGAATCGGGCCCGCGGCAAGGTTGTCGATGCAGAAGTTGCAGGCGATGCAAGGCCGGTACCGGCCCCCGTCGAGCGCCCGATTCGGGAAGTCCGGGTCGGCGTGCAGGGTCCGGGCCAGACTCACGAAGTCGGCGCGGCCGGAGGCGATGATGTGCTCGGCCGTCTCGGGGGAACTGATCCGGCCGGCGACGCCCACCGGGATGTCGAAGTCGCGGGCGTACGGTTCGGCGTACGGGGCGAGCAGACCGCGCTGCCACTCCCCCGGCTGGATGATCCACTGCCCCGACTCGTAGTTGCCGGCCGAGACGTCGAGGAAGTCCAGCCGGTGCGTGTCGACCGCGTCGATACGCGCGCGGGTCGACTGCGCGTCGAGCCCGCCGTCGACCGCCTCGAACGCCGAGAACCGCAGCCCCAGAGCGATACCGGGAGCCGCGGTGCGGACCGCGTCGATGACCCGGTTGAGGAACAGTGTCGGGTCGGCCCACTCGTCGTCGCGGTGGTTGTATGCCGGCGAGAGGAATTGGTGGATGAGATAGCCGTGGCCGCCGTGCAGGGAGATCACATCGACGCCGGCCTCCGCGCAGCGCGCGGCGGCCTCGCCGAAGCATTCGACGATGTGCTCGATGTCGTCGCCGTCGAGCTGCTCGGGCATCTCGCCGCCGACCACCGCGCACGGGATCGGGGTGGGGGCGACGGGGACGAACCCGCTGACCGCTCCCTGCGCGGTGCGGCCACCGTGGTTGAGTTCGACCCCGAGCAGCGCGCCGTGAGCGTGCACCGCCTCGGCGAGCCGGGCGATGCCGGGGATGCGGTCGTCGACGTCCACCCCCATCTGCCGGATGCGGCCCTTACCGTCGGCCCGCACATAGCTCGCCTCGGTGAAGACGAGCGCGGCACCGCCGGCGGCCCGTCGCTCGAGGTAGGCGATGTAAGCGTCGGTCATCGTGCCGTCGGGCTCGCAGTAGTTGCGTTCCATGGGCGCGGACACGAAGCGGTTGCGCAATCGGACCGGGCCCATGTCCAGGGGCCGCGCGAACGCGGGGGTGGTGGTCATCGTGCCTCCTGGTGCGTGGCGAGGACCTGGTTCGACAGCAGCGCGTCGAGGTGACGTCGCATGCGATCCACGTCGGGGCCGATGCCGGTGAGCAACGCGAACGTGTCGGCGGCCTGGGCGACGAGCATCTGCCCGCCGTCGAGCACGTCACAGCCGAGAACCACTGCGGCCGAGATGAGTTCGGTTCGGATCGGCCGGTAGACGATGTCCGCGACCCACAGGCGGGGGTGCAGGGCAGCGACGTCGAACGGCGTCCCGGGGTGGCCGACCATGCCGATCGGCGAGGCGTTGACCACCCCGGTGCACGTGCGCAGGGCGGCCGGGATCGCCGCCACCGCCAGAGCCGTGGCCCGGGTCGAGGGGAAGGCGGCGGACAGTCGTGCGCAGACGTCCGCGGCGCGAACGGCGTCCACGTCGGCGATCCGCAGGTCCGCGACACCCGCGGCGGCGAGGGCGTAGGCCACGGCCGAGCCGGCGCCGCCCGCACCGACCAGCACGACCGCATCCAGGGCGGCGTCCGGCAACCCGCGCCGCAGCGCCGTGAGGAATCCGCTGTGGTCCGTGTTGTGGCCGATCAGGCGCCCGTCCCGGACGACGACGGTGTTGACCGCGCCGAGCAGACGGGCGTTGTCGGACAGATCGTCGAGGACCGGCAGGACGGCCTGCTTGCACGGGTGGGTGATGTTCAGGCCGGTGCAGCCGTCGGCGACGGCGGAGCGCACCAGGTCCCCGGTGCGTGCGACGGGCACGTTCTCCGTCTCGAGGTCGAGCAGTTCGTAGCGGTAGTCGGTCAGGCCGAGTGCGGCGGCCTCGCGCTCGTGGAGGGCCGGCGACAGGGACGAGGCGATGCCTGCCCCCACGAGCCGGATGCGGTGGCGAACGGTGGACGGGGTCACGGTTACTCCTACGGGATGGGACGGGCCGTGGCCCCGGCGCGTCGGGCGCCGGGGCTCGGTGGCCGGTCAGACGTCGCTGCGGACGAGTTCCTGCGCCGGTCGCGCCACTGACGCCGGGCGACGCTCGCCCAGGTCCTCGGTGCGGGTGCGATAGGTCTCCGGCCCGGTGAGGGCGGCGATCGACGACAGCACCGCGAAGCCAAGGCACATCCAGGCGACCGGGGTCCAGTTGCTGGTGTCCCCCGCCGAGAGCATCTGCGCGACGGCGGGTGTGAATCCGGCGACGAGCAGACCGAGCATGAGGCTCACGGCCATGCCGGTGTAGCGGACCCGTGCCGGGAACTGCTCCGGGAAGTAGGCGGGGTACACACCGTTCGGCATGGCGTAGAAGAAGCCGATCAGAACGATTCCCGAGGCGAACACCATTGGTGTGCTGCCGGTTCCGATGGCGTGGAAGAAGACGAACACCATCGCCCCGGAGCCGAGGGCACCGAACACGAACACCGGCTTACGGCCGATCCGGTCGGCGAGCAGCCCGGCGACGGGCTGGCTGAGCACCGCCACGAAGTTCGCGGTGGCGATCGCCCACAGCATCGTGGAGCGCTCGAAGCCTTCGACCTGCACGGCGTAGGCGAGCGCGAAGACGTTGACGATCGTGTTGATCATGGCGAACGTGGCGCTGAGGCTGATCCGCACGACGGTGCGCCAGTGCGACCGGAACATCTCGACGACCGGAAGAGCTGCGGTTTCGCCGTTCTCCTGGAGTTCCTCGAACACCTCGGGCTCGTCGAGCTTGCGGCGCAGCCACACCGCGATCACCGTGACGACGATGCTGAGCCAGAACGGCACCCGCCAGCCCCAGGAGTAGAGCGCCTCGTCGGGAAGCGACGCCACCGGGATGAACACGAGGCTCGAGATGACGATGCCGAACATGATGCCGCTCATGGTGAACGACGTGAAGAACGAGCGCCGGTTCGCCGGGGCGTGCTCGAGAGTCAGGGACGACGAGCCCGGGGATTCGCCGCCGGCCGACAGGCCTTGCAGCAGGCGCAGCAACACCAGGATCACCGGTGCGGCGATGCCGATCTGTTCGTAGGTGGGCAGGCAGCCGATGACGAACGTGGCGATGCCCATCAGCAGCAGGCAGGCCAGAAGGGCGTTACGCCGGCCGAACTTGTCGCCCCAGTGCCCCCACAGCACCGCGCCGAGCGGGCGCGCGATGTATGCGACGCCGAGGGTGCCGATCGACAGCAGCGTCGACGTCGCTCCGTCGCCGGGAAAGAAGATCTTTCCGAAGACGAGGGCTGCGGCGGAGCCGTAGATGAAGAAGTCGTAGTACTCCAGGGTGCTGCCCAGGAAACCGGAGATGGCCGCCCGGCGGGCGTTCTCGTTCGGTCGTCCGTCGGGGCCGGCAGCGTGCGTGTTCGCCATGGCGTTCCTTTCGTCCCAGGATCCGACGGACGCCGAGTCGGCCTTCGGTGATGGCCCTCACAGTCGCCGGAACGAAACGAGCCTGACACGCCGCACTATGCAGCGTCCAACACTGAAAAAGTCTCAGATAAAGACGATTGTCGTCTCAATCCGGGGTGGGAAGGATTTCCTCGGCGACCCGCAAGGCGACTTCGAGCGCGGGGGACACACGCCGAGGTGACCAGCCGATCCCGTGGTGCATGTAGACGGATGCGTCGGCGAGAGGGACGAAAACCGTGCCCGGCGGCGTGATCGTCGCGATGCTCGACGTCATCAGCGCCACCCCCACACCGGCCGAGACGAGCACCAGGATCATGTACGGGTCGGTGATCTCCTGGACCACGCGCGGGCGGAACCCCGCGTCGAGACACGCCCGCATGGCGCTCTCCTGCAGGGCCGACCCCGCCGACAACGGCGTGGTGATGAAGCCGTCGTCCGCGAGGTCGTGCAGGTCGATCTCCGGCTCCCCGGCGAGCGGATGGTCGGAGGGCAGCACGGCACCGAACGACTCGCGGCGGATCAGCCGGGTGGCCACCGCCGCGGACTGGACCGGCAACCCGACGAACGCGAGATCTAGTGCGCCACTCTCTAATTGGGTGACCGCCTCCCGGGTCATGATGCGACCGACGAGGTCGAGTTCGATGTCCGGGTACCGCTGCCGCAGCGCCCGGGTCAGCGGCGGGAGCGAAAGATGGTTCAGCACACCGGTGAACCCGATCTTGATGCGGCCGTACACACCGCCGGCGGACGCGCGCGTGGCCTGCTGTGCCGTCTCGACGCTTTCGAGGATGTGGTAGGCGTGAGGCAGGAAGGCGTGCCCACCCGCCGTGAGGGCGACGCTGCGCGTATTACGCTCGAACAACGGCACACCGAGGTCCTTCTCGAGCTTGCGCACCGTCTGACTCAGCGGCGACTGCGCCATCTGCAAGCGGGCGGCGGCCCGCCCGAAGTGCAGCTCCTCCGCGACGGCGACGAAGGCCTGAAGCCAGCGGATCTCCATCTCGATCCCTCCGGGGACTTGACGGCTGTACCTACAGCCGTATATCCAGATCCATACATGGTGCGCCGTCGATTGTTTCGATTTCGCACATGGATTCAGACTACTATCCACACACCGGCGAGGAGCAGCCGTATGGTGACCTATCCCTCGGGCGCGACCGCGCTCGTCACCGGCGGGGCGAGCGGGATCGGCGCGGCCTGCACGAGGCGGCTGTCCGCCGAAGGCATCCGGGTCGTCACCGCCGATGTCGCGGACGGCGCCGACGAACGCGTCGACGTCACCGACCCCGCCGCCGTCGAACGGCTGCGTACGCGACTGGGGCGGATCGACATCCTCGTCAACAGCGCCGGCGTCGTGGGACCGTCGGCGCCGCTCGTCGACACCGCACTGTCCGACTGGCACCGGACGTTCCGCATCAACGTCGACGGCACGTTCCTGATGTGCCGCGCCTTCGTTCCCGCGATGATCGACGCCGGCTGGGGCCGGGTGGTGAACCTGGCGAGCATCGCCGCCAAGGACGGCAACCCGAACCAGAGCGCCTACTCGGCGTCCAAGGCCGCGGTGATCGCGCTGACGAAGTCGCTCGGCAAGGAGATCGCGACCACCGGGGTGCTCGCCAACGTGGTTGCGCCCGCGGCTGTGGAGAGCCCGATGAACGCCGGAACGGATCCGGCGATCCTGGCGCGGTCGCAGAGCCTGACGCCGATGGCCCGGATGGGCCGGCCGGACGAGATCGCCGAACTCGTCGCCTGGTTGTCCTCGGACGCGCTGAGCTTCTCGACCGGCGCCGTGTACGACGCGAGTGGCGGCCGCGCGTCGTACTGACGGCCCGTGAGCGGGAGGATGTCGCGTCCAGCGGGAGCTTGTCGTCGGAGCTACTCGGCCGATGCCGCGGTCACGGCCCGCTCGACGCGGCCGGCCGGTCGACGCCGAGCGGAGCGCGCAGCGGACTCCCGCGGCTCAGACCAGCGGCCAGCCCGTGTACTGCTCGGCGATCAGGGTGCGTCCCGCGACGGAGCGGGTGACCGCGTCGAGCTCGGCGTCCTGCCGCTTGTTGTCGAACGGGCTGTTGCCCGGGTGGGTGTGCAACATCGACGACATCCACCACGAGAAGTGCTGGGCCCGCCACACGCGCGGCAGGACCTCATCGGTGTAGCCGTCGAGCGGGGCGCGGTCGCCGCGGGTGAGGAACTCGTCCATCGACCGGGCGAGCACGAAGACGTCGGCGACCGCGAGGTTGAGGCCCTTGGCACCGGTGGGCGGGACGGTGTGCGCGGCGTCGCCGGCGAGGAACAGGTTGCCGTGCTGCATGGGTTCGCACACGAAGCTGCGGAACTGCAGGATCGACTTCTCGAAGATCCGGCCGTCCTTGATCTCGGCACCCTCCCCGTCGACCCGGGCGTGCAGTTCGCTCCAGATGCGGTCGTCGGACCAGTTCGCGATGTCGTCGTCCGGATCGACCTGCAGGTAGTGCCGCTGCACGTCGGCGGTCCGGGTCGAGACGAGCGCGAAGCCACGCTCGTGCCGCGCGTAGATCAGTTCCTCGGACGAGCGCGGCGCCTCGGCGAGGATGCCCAGCCACGCGAACGGGTACTGCCGGAAGTGGTCGGTGCGGATCTGCGGCTCGGGAATGAGACCGCGGGTGCTGGTGCGCGAGCCGTCGCAGCCGGCGACGAGCAGGGCCTCGAGACGCTGCGGGTCGCCCTGCGGATCGGTGTAGGTGAGGTAGGGCCGATCGGTGAGGTGATCGTGGACCTGCACGTCGGAGACACCGAAGCGGATGTCGCCACCGTCGGCGAGGCGGCGCGCGATGAGGTCCTTGTTGACCTCGTGCTGCGGGTAGACGGTGACCGCCCGGCCGACGAGTTCGTCGAACGCGATGCGGTGTCCCCGGCCGCCGAAGCGGAATTCCACGCCGTGGTGCTCGTAGCCCTCGGCCTTCAGCCGGTCGCCGACCCCGGTTTCGACCATCAGGTCGACGGTGTTCTGCTCGAGCACGCCCGCACGGATGGTGGCCTCGATGTCCTCCCGCGAGCGCACCTCGAGCACGACGGACTCGATGCCGCGCAGATGCAGCAGGTGCGACAGCATCAGGCCGGCGGGGCCGGCGCCGACGATCGCGACCTGGGTGCGGGACTCGCTCATGGGAAGACTCCTCGGAAACGGGGACGATCGGTGATGCCCCTCACTGTCCGGCAGGAAGGACCACGTCGTCACCCCCTGCTTTCACTCACCGAAAGACGGCTTCAGGTCAGCCTGCGGGAGATGCCGCTCGCGGCGGCCCGCATCGCCGGGATCAGCGGCGCGGGATCCGCCTCGATCGACACCACCACCGACACCGCGGCGACGACCCGGCCGGAGCGCTCCCGGATGGGCGCCGCCATCGCCATCGTGCCGACGTTCAGGTACTCCCGGGCGATCACGACGCCGGTCCGCCGGATGTCGTCGAGCACCCGTCGGAGCCGGGACTCGTCGACGATCGTGGCGGGGGTGAAACGTTCGAGTCCGGCGTCGAGCACCTCCTGCAGCAGCTCCGTCCCGCCGTGGGCGAGCAACACCAACCCGCCGCTCGACGCGTGCAGGGGTAGCCGGCCGCCGGCCCGGCCGACGACGGGCACGGCGCCGCGCGCCGAGAGCCGCTCCACGTACAGAGCCTCGAGTCCCTCGCGGACGACGAGTTGCACGTTCTCCCGCGTCGCGTCGAACAGATCCTCGAGATAGGGCATCGCCACCTGGCGCAGACCGTGGGCCCGCGGCGCGAGGGCGCCGAGTTCCCATACCCGCACCCCGATCTGGTAGCTGCCGTCCGCCCGCCGCTCGAGCGCTCCGGCGTCGACGAGCTGACCGCACAACCGGAACACCGTCGGCAGGGGCAGTCCGGTCCGGCGGCTCAGTTCCGACTGGGTCAGGCGCGGCCGTTCGGCGGTGAACGCGCCCAGCACTGCGAAGGCACGGCCGAGCAGGGACCGGTCGGGAGCATCGGGCACGCACTCATTGTGGGGTGTCCGCGCCACCGGGCGTCGAGCCGGAAGGGCGAACCGGCGGACGAGCGTCTATCGTCTTCCCGCATGCGACTGGTCGAGAAATCGAAACGGGTCATAGAGGCGCACCTGAACAACACCAGTGTCCGGGCACTGTCGGGGTCGATGGTGGCGTACGAGGGTCAGGTGCAGTTCAAGTCGGCCGGGTTCGGCGGGGGCGAGGGCGTGCTGGCCGGTCTGCGCCAGCGGGCCACCGGGGAGGGCCTGTCGCTGATGGAGTGCACCGGCAACGGTGTGGTCTATCTCGCCCACCAGGGTCAGGACGTCACGGTGCTCGAGTTGAACAACGAGACGCTGCAGGTCGAATCGGAGCAGCTGCTCGCCCTGAACGGCAATCTCGGCACGAACGTCACGTTCGCCGGGGTGCGCGGCAACATGAGCGGTCAGGGCCTGTTCACCACGACGGTCACCGGTAGCGGACAGGTCGCGCTGCTCTCGGCCGGGGGTCCGCTGATCCACCTCGAGGTCTCCCCGCAGTACCCGCTCGTCGTCGACCCGGACGCGTTCGTGTGCGCGAAGGGACAGCTGAGCCAGTCGTTCGTCACCGACGTCTCGTGGCGCACGTTCGTCGGGCAGGGCAGCGGCGAGGCGTTCTCGTTGCGGTGGGACGGCATGGGCGTCGTGTCCATCCAGCCGGCGGAGCGGTGAGGGAGAGCATGTTCTCGAAGATCAACGGCAAGGTCGTCAAGGTCGATCTGAACCAGTCCGGGCCGGTCGTTGCCCGCCGCGGGGCGATGCTGTTCTACACGGGCATGGTGCAGTTCGCACCGCACCAGGTGCCCGGTGCCGGCGGGATGCCCGGCATGGGCGGGATCGCCGGAATGGCGGGACGGATGATGCAGGGCGAGCACGAACGCACGATGCTCGCGCAGGGCAACGGCGTCGTCCACTACGGCTTCCGCGGCCTCGAGGTGCACGTGGTGGATCTGTCCGCCGGCGGTGACCTGCGGGTGGAGGCGTCGCGGCTGCTCGGCTATACCGCGAGCCTGCAGAGTTCGGTGGTGTCGATGGCGGCGCCGCCGGCAGGCGGCGGCGGCGGGGGCGGCGGCTTCCTCGGCGCTCTGCGCAACGCCGCGACGGGCATGGTGACCGGCACCGGCATGTTCACCACCCAGCTGTCGGGGCGCGGCACCGCGGTGCTGCTCGGGCACGGCGGCTTCCTCGAGCTGCAGGTGGGCGGTCCGGCCCCGGTCGTCGTCGACCCGCAGTCGTTCATCGCCGCGTCCGGACCGGTGCGGACGGAACTGAAGTCCTCCATGAGCTGGCGCAACGCCGGCCGCAGCGGCGGCGAGGGTCTTCAGCTCGAATGCACCGGTCAGGGCATCGTCTACGTGCAAGCGTCCGAGGAGAAACTGTGAGCGTCGTCCTCAATCCGTCCCATCTCGTCGGCAGCGACAACCTGCCCGGCAATCACTACGCCTTCTGCATCGACCTGCAGAGCCCGTGGTTCCTGTCCAAGGGCGCGATGATCGCCTACTACGGGCAGGTGCAGTTCACCTCGCTCACGCACGGTCTGCAGGGCCAACTCCTGCAGATGGTCGCGCATCAGTTCTCGGCGCCGCTGTACATGGGCGACTACGTCGTCGCCGAGGGGTACGGGAAGCTGATCCTCGGCGACCGGGGTTACGACATCAACTCCTACGACCTCGACGACGGCAATCTGACCATCCGGGCCGCGAACCTGCTCGCCTTCGAGCCGGGGTTGTCGCTGAACCAGTCGATCGTGCCCGGCTTCCTCACCCTGATCGGCACCGGCAAGTTCCTCGCCTCGTCGAACGGGCCGGTGATGTTCGCCGAGCCGCCCCTGCGGGTCGACCCCGAGGCGCTCGTCGGCTGGGCGGACTGCCCGTCGCCGAGCCACCACTACGACGAGGCGTGGGTGAACGGCTTCGTGGCTGCGGGGGCGCGCATGTTCGGCGTGCAGTCCGGGGAGGAACGGCAGTTCGACTTCACGGGCGCCGGGACCGTGCTCGTCCAGTCCAGCGAGAAGGTGATCGACGACAGCGCGGTCGTCCGGACCATCGAAGGACAGCTGCCCGGTCTGACCCCCGGGGGTCTGCAGCGGATCAACCAGGTGGTGGCGTCGCAGTTGCAGTCCCAGCAGCACTGAGCCGTCCCAGCAGCACTGAGTCGTCCCAGCAGCACTGGGCCCGGGCGCCCTGGGTCGGGACTGGGCACTTGCCCGGGGCGCCCGCCACCGAACTGTGACTACGCTCACAGGTAAGCCACACCTCATTGAGGTAAGGTTTGGTGAACCTAAGTAGTACGTCCAGGAGGGTCTCGATGATCGTCTGCAGCTGCCACGCTCTCTCGCACCGGCACATCGAGGCCCACATCGCTGCCGGCGCGCGCTGCACACGCGAGATCGGCGCGGCCTGCCGCGCGGGCACCGACTGCGGACGCTGCGTACGGAATATCTCGGCGATCGTTCGCGCATCCCGCGAGCGGGATGAGAGGATCGAACTCGAGACCGCCGTCTAGACCTGTACCCGGCGGTCGATCCGCGTTCGGTCCCCGGGAGGCGCCATGAAGGGCGACAAGAAGGTCATCGAGTACCTCAACGAGCAGCTCACCGCCGAGCTCACGGCGATCAACCAGTACTTCCTGCACTCGAAGATGCAGGACAACAACGGTTGGACGAAGCTCGCCGCGCACACCCGTGCCGAATCCTTCGAGGAGATGCGGCACGCCGAAACCCTCACCGACCGGATCCTGTTCCTCGAGGGCCTGCCCAACTACCAGCGCCTCGGCACGCTGCGGCTCGGCGAGACGGTCAAGGAGATGTTCGAGGCCGACCTGCAGGTCGAGATCGAGGCCCGCGACCGGCTCCGCAAGGGCGCCGAGTACATGCGCTCGGTCCACGACATCACCTCGGCCCGCATCTTCGAGGAGATCCTCGCGAACGAGGAAGAGCACATCGACTACCTGGAAACCCAGCTGGGCCTGCTCGAGCAGCTCGGCGAACCCCTCTACATCTCCGTGCACGTCTCACCGCCGGAGTGAGCGACAAGCGCGTCCCGATCGACAAGCAGACCCGCCCGGTGTACCGGGCGCAGATCGCGGTCGCCCAGGCGATACGCCAGGCCACGGCCGACGCCGGACTCGGGCGTCGGCTCGTGGAGCTGGTGAACATCCGCGTCTCGCAGATCAACGGCTGCGCCTACTGCCTGGACGTGCACGTCCGGGACGCCCTCCGCGAGGGCGAGACCACCCAGCGGCTGGCGGTGCTGCGGGCCTGGCGGGACACCGACCTGTTCACCGAGCAGGAGCAGGCCGCCCTCACCCTGGCCGAATCGATCACCGAGCTACCGGACAGCCGGGCCCAGGACCGGGACTACGCCTTCGCCCGCGCCCGGCTCACCGAGGACCAGCTCTCCGCGATCGCGTGGGTCGCCGTGGCCATGAACACGTTCAACCGGGTCTCGATCGTCAGCCGCCACCCCGTCCGTCCCCCGCAGGAGTAACGGCCGAACTGATTTCCCGAGCAACCATCCGGTTATCCTCGAGCAATGACGGAGACCCGGTGGCTCAGCGACGACGAGCAGCGCACCTGGCGCGCCTACCTCGACAGCACCCGCCTGCTGATGAATGCCCTGGACCGGCAGCTCACCCGGGACTCCGGCATGTCCCTCACCGACTACGAGCTGCTGGTCGCGCTCTCGGAGGCCCCCGGCCGGCGGCTGCGCATGCGGGCGCTCGCCGACGCCGTCGTCACCACCCGCAGCGGCGTCACCCGCGCGATCAGCCGGCTCGTCGACGCCGGGTGGGTCCGGCGCGTCGAATGCGACGAGGACAAGCGCGGCATGCTGGCCGAACTCACCGACGCCGGGGCCGCGAAGCTGGCCCAGGCCAGTCCCGGGCACGTCGAGGCCGTACGCTCCTACGTGTTCGACCTGCTCGGTCCCCGGGACGTGACCCGCTTCGGGGACACGTACACCGCGATGCGCACGCACCTGCTCGAGAACACCTGAACAGCCGGAGGAATGCCATGAGCGACCCGTCCGTCGCCGCCGTCCACAATCCGCAGCGCCAGCGTTACGAACTGCGCGACGGCGACACCGTCGTCGGCTACACCCAGTACCACCCCGACGGCGACGTCCAGCTCGTGTTCGACCACACCGAGGTCGACAACGCCTACTCGGGCCGGGGCCTGTCGAGCACGCTGGTGCGGTTCGCGCTCGACGACGTCCGCGCCCGCGGAAAGCGCGTCGTGGCGATCTGCCCGTTCGTCGACGGCTTCATCGACAAGCATCCCGAATACAAGGATCTCGCCGACTGAGACCCGCCGCCGGGCACCACCGCATGCCGCCCCCACCGGACGTCACCGCCGTCGCCGCCACCCTGCGACGGGCGGGGTGCGTGTTCGCGGAGGACGAGGCGCGGCTGCTGATCGACGCCGCCCGGACGCCCGGCGACCTCGCCGACTCGGTGCGCCGGCGCGCCGGCGGCGAACCGCTCGAGCACGTTCTCGGCTGGACCGAGTTCCGGGGCCTGCGCATCCACGTGACCCCCGGGGTCTTCGTCCCCCGCCGACGCAGCGAGTTCCTCGTCGAGTGCGCTGTCGCGCTTGCCGCGCCGGGTGTCGTCGTCGACCTGTGCTGCGGATCCGGGGCGCTCGGTGCCGCGGTGGCGGCGGCCGTCGCCGACGTGGAACTGCATGCGACGGACCTCGATCCGGCGGCGGTGGAGTGCGCGGGCCGCAACCTCGCCGCGTTCGGCGGCCACGTGTACGAGGGCGACCTCTACGACCCGCTGCCCGCGGGACTGCGCGGGCGCGTCCACCTCCTGCTCGCCAACGTGCCGTACGTCCCGACCGCGGACCTGGCGCTCCTGCCGGCCGACGCCCGGGAGCACGAAGCCCGCATCGCCCTCGACGGCGGTGCCGACGGCCTCGACGTGCTGCGCCGGGTGGCAGCGGCGGCCGGACGATGGCTCGCGCCGGGCGGACATCTGCTGGTCGAGTCGAGCACGCAGCAGGCCGACGGGATCGCCGCGTGCTTCGACCGGAACGGGCTGACCCCGCAGGTGGCACACAGCGACGACGACTTCGCGACCGTCGTCGTCGGCACCGCGCCGCGCTGAGCGCGGTTCAGCCGGCGCGCAGCGCGGTTCAGCCGGCGCGCACAGCGCGGTTCAGACGGCGCGCACGGCGCGGTTCAGACGGCGCGCACGGCGCGGTTCAGACGGCGCGCACGGCGCGGTTCAGACGGCGCGCACGGCGCGGTTCAGACGGCGCGCACGGCGCGGTTCAGACGGCGCGCACGGCGCGGTTCAGACGGCGCGCACGGCGCGGTTCAGACGGCGCGCACGGCGCGGTTCAGACGGCGCGCACGGCGCGGTTCAGACGGCGCGCACGGCGCGGTTCAGACGGCGCGCACGGCGCGGTTCAGACGGCGCGCACGGCGCGGTTCAGACGGCGCGCACGGCGCGGTTCAGACGGCGCGCACGGCGCGGTTCAGACGGCGCGCACGGCGCGGTTCAGACGGCGCGCACGGCGCGGTTCAGACGGCGCGCACGGCGCGGTTCAGACGGCGCGCACGGCGCGGTTCAGACGGCGCGCACGGCGCGGTTCAGACGGCGCGCACGGCGCGGTTCAGACGGCGCGCACGGCGCGGTTCAGACGGCGCGCACGGCGCGGTTCAGACGGCGCGCACGGCGCGGTTCAGACGGCGCGCACGGCGCGGTTCAGACGGCGCGCACGGCGCGGTTCAGACGGCGCGCACGGCGCGGTTCAGCCGGCGCGCACAGCGCGGTGCCGGCGCACGGCGTCGCGGTTCGCGCACCGCGGCGAACAGTACCGCTGCCGCCCGTTACGGGAGGTGTCCGCGTAGACGTCGTCGCACTCGTCGAGGGCGCAGCGGCCGAGTCGGTGCATGCCCCGGCCCACCAGGTGCAGGGCCGTACCGACAGAGATCAGCGCCTCGAGCACCCCGGCGAGCGAATGCTGATCGTCCCGGTAGTGCAGGTGCCAGCCGTCCCCCGCGTGATTCGTCATCCGCGGATACGCCGAAGCGGCGGCCAGCATCTCGTTGACGAGCGCGGCACGCTCGGCGTCACCGGTCGCGTCGACGATCCCGCACCAGCGTTCGAGCATCGCCTCGACGTCGCGCAGGTCGCCGGCACCGACGGGAAAGTCGATCACCAGGCCCGCCTCGAGGCAGCGGCGCACCAGCGCGTCGACTGTCGCGGGTGGGTCGTTCACCAGCTCCGCGGCGAGGCGCACGGCATACTCGCCGTAAGGGTTGAGATGCACAATGTCATTACACCACGCTGGTGGCATGCCGACATCCCACAGCCACCACTGGACCGCGGTCTCCCGCCACCCGACGAGCGAAGGCGTGGTGCGGTATCAGCGCTGCGCATGTGGCCGCTGGCGCCTGGTCTCGACACCCCTCCGCCCCGATCCGATCGGCGTGTCGGCGACGGTCCCGGTGACCCGCCGAGCGTGAAACCCGACGCCTCGCGGAGGACAATCGCCTCCATGACCGAGCGCAAGCGGCCGGACATCACCTTCGAGTCGTGGATCGAACGCCAGATCCGCGTCGCGCAGGAGCGGGGCGACTTCGACAACCTGCGTGGCGCGGGCAAGCCGATTCCGCATCGCAGCGACGACGAGCTGTGGTGGGTCAAGGACTACCTGCGCCGGGAAGGGCTCTCGACCGAGGCCCTGCTGCCGCCCCCGCTGCAGCTGCGCAAGGAGGTCGAGCGGTTGCGCGACACCGTGCGCGACGTGCCCTCCGAGCCGGCGGTGCGGCAGATCGTCCGGGAGCTGAACCGGCGGATCGTGGACTGCCTGCGCGCACCGAGCGGTCCCCTGGTTCCCATCCACCGGGTCGACCCGGAGGAGGTGGTCCGGCAGTGGGCCACAGATCGGGCGGAGCTGCGGTCGCAACGGGCCGAGCGGGCTGCGGCGGCGGCCGCAGCGCTGCGTGAGTACACCGCCGAGCCGCCGCGTCGACGCTGGTGGCACCGCGTCCTGGGGATCCGGCCCGCCGGAACCTGACGACGCGCGGGACGGCCTTCGTCGGTGCCGCACGGCCGCGCACTTCGCAGCCGTACGCGACAGCGATCGTCGGTGCGTTCGTCGATTCGTGTCGCGGGTACGAGTCCCGATCCCGGCACGTTGCCAGCAGACTGCCAGGAACGTCCCAAGATCCCTCGAGGGTCACCGGCTGTACTGGTCTCGTTCGCATCGCGTTCACCGCAGCGCAGTTCTTCGACGAGAGGCCGGGTTCCATGGGAGTGTTCGACCGATTCCGCACGTCCACCCCGCAGGACATGCCCCCGACCGACGCCGTTCCCACCGCACCGACGGGCTACCGGCAGACCGCCGGTAGCCTGCATGCCTTCAACCGCTACGAGATCAAGTACTTCGTCGACGAACTGAAGGTTCCCGAGTTGCGGCGGGAACTCGCCGCACGGATGGAGACCGATCCGTATTCGCCCCACGGCGGGTATCCGGTCACCTCGCTCTACTACGACACGCCGGACCTGCGGTTCTACTGGGAGAAGATCGAGGGCCTGAGATTCCGGCGAAAACTGCGGATGCGTCTGTACGGCAACCCTTCCGAATG
This sequence comes from Rhodococcus sp. P14, assembly GCF_000256505.1. NCBI lineage: Bacteria > Bacillati > Actinomycetota > Actinomycetes > Mycobacteriales > Nocardiaceae > Rhodococcus > Rhodococcus sp. P14. Next base: position 33,385 of record NZ_AJFC01000166.1, read on the forward strand.
CACCGACGACACGCCGGTGCACATCGAGGTCAAGCAGCGCGTCAACCGGGTCACCCAGAAGCGGCGCATCGCGATGCCGTACGGGACGGCGCAGCGCTGGCTCGACGGACGGCAGGAGGTCGGCTGTGATCCCCCGCAGCGTCCGTTCGTCCACGAGGTGACGACGTTGATCGGCAATCTCGACCTGCGACCGATCGTGACCACGGGATATCTGCGGGAGGCGTTCGTCGGCCGCGAGGCCGACCTCGGCCTCCGAGTGACGATCGACCACAAGGTGCACGGCCGCGACGGCGATTTCGGCTTCGCGTCGGGAGCGCAGAACCGGTTCGTCGTGCCGCCGAAACTCGCGATCGTCGAACTCAAGGCCAACGAGCGCGTTCCGTACTGGGCGACCGATCTCACTGCCCGCATGGACATGTCGGTCGTCCGCGTCTCGAAGTACTGCCAGTCCGTCGAGGCGTTCGGTCTCGCGCCCCGTTCCCGGTTCGGCGCTCCCGGACTCGTTCTGCCGCAAGGCTTCGACGGCCGTGTGCCGACCGGCCTCCTCGAGACCACGACGACGGTGCCCTGACCTGCCGCCCTGTTCCCGTCCCTACACCGAACCAGGACTCTCATGAATTTCGACCTGCAAGACCTCAGCGGGACGTTCACCACGTTCGACATCATCGTGTCGCTGTCACTGTCGTTCGTCCTCGCCTCGATCATCGGCTGGGTCTACCGGCACACCCACAAGAACGTCTCCTACAGCCAGTCCTACGTGCAGACCCTGGTACTGGTCGGCATGGTGATCGCGCTGATCATGCTGGTCGTCGGCTCCAACATCGCCCGCGCGTTCGCACTCGTCGGCGCCCTGTCGGTGGTTCGGTTCCGCAACGCCATCAAGGAAACTCGCGATGTGGGCTTCATCTTCCTGGTGATGGCCGTCGGCATGACCACCGGCACCCGCTTCTACCTGCTGGCGATCGCCGCGACGATCGCGATCTGCCTGGTGCTGCTGATCATGAGCAAGTTCAACTGGTTCGAGCTCGACGTCCGGCGCCAGGTCGTCAAGGTGCAGGTACCGCCGGAGCAGCAGTACAGCGCGATGGTCGAAGACGTGCTTGTCCGGTACTGCACCGAGTTCGAGCTGGTCTCCACCGAATCCGTCCGCTCCGGGGCGCTGACCGAGTTGTACTACACCGCGCAGCTGAAGAAGGACGCGAAGCCGAACGAGCTGATCTCGGCCCTGAGCGCGGTCAACACCGGTCAACGGGTGACGGTCCTGACCGGCTACGACCAGACGGACATCTGATGGGCGGGACCCCGACCGGCGGACAGCCGCCACCGCGACGACGGCTCCGGCACCGGATCCCGGTGTCGTTGCGGCAGCACTGGAAACTTCTGGCGGTGTTCGTCGCGTTCGTGACGATCCTGGCGACCGTGTTCGGGGCGACCCGCATCCGGCCGTACCTCACCGGCGACCCGACGATCATCGCCTCGGAGATCACCGACAACATCACCGGCACGGTGGACCTGTTCGACGCCTCTGTCCCGCACGAACTCTCGGTCGAGATCACCGACGCGGAGTACGACGAGATGATCACCGCCTTCCAGAGCACCGGCGAGAAGAAGTGGGTCACCGCCGACGTCACCCTCGACGGCACGCTGATCACCGACGTCTCGGTGCGATTGAAGGGCAACTCCACCCTGATGGGATTGCGCGGCACCGGTACTCGCGTCGGCGGTCAGGGCGTCGCACCACCGGCGGGGCTGGAGCTGCCCGAAGGATTCGAGCCGCCGGCCACGGGCGGCATGTCGCAGGCGACCGCGGACGATCCGACGTCGCTGCCGCTGCTCGTCAGCTTCGACGAGAACGCCGACGGCCGCGCCTACCAGGGCATGACCGAGATCTCGGTGCGCCCCGGTTCGCCCGTGCTCAACGAGGCGATGGCCTTGTCGCTGACCGCGGAGACCGAGCAGCCGACACAGCGTTACGCGTACACGGTCTATTCGGTCAACGGCAGCGCCACAACCACGCGCCTGCTGCTCGAACATCCCGACGACACCTATGCGAACTCCCTGTTCGACTCCGAAGGCTATCTGTACAAGGCGGATGCGTCGTCGCGGTTCGAGTATGTCGGCGACGACCAGTCGGACTACGCCGACCAGTTCGAGCAGATCAACGCGGTCGGGACGGGGAACCTGCAGCCGATCGTCCGCTTCCTGGAGTGGCTGGATTCGGCGGGCGACGAGGAGTTCGACGCACACCTGTCGGAGTGGGTGGACGTGGACTCGTTCGCGCGGTACGTCACCACACAGAATCTGCTCGTCAACGGCGACGACATGAGCGGGCCGGGCCAGAACTACTACCTCTGGTACGACCTCGGGACGGGCAGGCTCTCCGTCGTGTCGTGGGACCTGAACCTGGCCATGCAAGGTGACGCCACGACCGGCCCGCACGACACCGTCTCGATGGGCCCCGGAGCGAGGGGCGGCGCCGGGCAGGACGGCCGCGGTACCCCACCCGCCGGCGTCGGCGCGGTGGCTCAGCCGCGCGCGATGCCCTCGGACGCAGCCGCGCCCCCGGGAGATGGCCGGATGCAGTCCGGCAATGCGCTGAAGACACGGTTTCTCGGATCCGATGCCTTCACCGGCGTCTACGAGGACGCCTACCGGGAACTGTACGACCAGATGTACGGCAGCGGACGCGCTCTCGAGATACTCGACACCCTGGTCGCGACCGTTCCGGTGAGCGACGGGCTCCCGGCCGATTCGCTCCGATCGAGTGCGGACTCGATGCGGTCCTGGATCGAGCAGCGCACCGCTGCGCTCGCGGAGCTGCGTGACAGTTGAGCTGCGTGACTGCTGAGCTGCGTGAGTGGGGACCGGCCGAGGCGTGAGAGGCGGGCCGCGCGGTGCGGCCCGGTTTCACAGCCCGACCTCGGAAGGTCTCAGCGGCGGCCCAGTCCGTGCCGGCATTCTGGAGACGGCAGAATCGATCGCGAACCTGTTCGCGGGGAAAGGAATCGTCATAACCGCTTCAGCTCCGACGGTCTCCCGCCTGGCACATCCGTCCGGGCGCGACACCGGTGCCGTCTTCCTGATAGTCGGTGGCATTCCCGGAGCGGGTAAGAGCACCCTGCTTCGCCGGATCGAGCACGACATCCCGGGTCTGACCGTTCTCGATCCGGAACGCCGTGCCGAAGGCCTCGCCGCCGCGCTTCCGCCGGACCTGCCGTATCGCCGGTATCGGCCACTCGTCCATCTCATGCACACCCTCGACGTGGTGCGCACTCTCCTGGCCGGACCACACCGGAGCGAAGGGCCTGTGGCCGTTCACGACACCGCCACACGCAGCCGCCGACGCGACTGGACGGCTCGCCTGGCGCGGCGGCGAGGCTGGACGCCGGTGCTCGTCTTCCTCGACGTACCCCGCGATGTCGCGCAAGCCGGGCAGCACGCTCGCGGGCGCGTTGTGAACGAGTCGTCGTTCGCGCGGCACTGGCATCGATGGACCGTTCTGCGATCGCACCTCACCGACGAGGACGACGCCACGGCCGGGAGCCCGTGGGACCAGGTCGTCGTCACCACCCGCGACAATGCGAAGAGCCGAGTATGCGACGTGCTGACACAGGACGAAACGGTCCCCTGCGAGCTCGGCGGCGGATCTCCGGTACCGCAGTGACATCGACACCCCGGCGACCGGTGTCTCCGACGCCTGCCGGGTTCGCCGCAGACGCAGTTCCCAGCAGATCCACGGCGCACTCCCATGGACGCCGGGCGAACGTCCGGTTGTGTGGGTGCGTGGACGGACGCGATGCGTCATGTCACAGCAAGGAAAGGCACGACTCGATGACAGCTCCTGAAAACGACGGGCTTCCGTCCGACTCCCTACGATCGAGTGCGGATACGATGCGGCCCTGGATCGAGCAGCGCACCGCTGCGCTCGACCCCGAGAATCCTGATGCCGTGCGGTCGGATCCACGGAACGCAGCACCGGTCGGAGACGTCCCCGACGTACCGTGGGGACCGGAGGCTCCCGAGACCCACGCACGGCGCCGCTACGAGCGGCGTCGCATCGATGCGCTGCTGGACGTCCTGACCGACAGGCAACGCGACATCCTGCATCTGCGGGTCGTCCACAGCATGTCGACGGCGGAAACCGCCGCCGTCCTGCACATCACGCCCGGCGCGGTCCGGCTCGGACAGCACCGCGCACTGTCTCGGCTGCGCGTCGCCCTGACCCGGCCTGCGGGTGAGCCGATCACCTGCCGAGACACGGTGGTTCCGCTCGATGCCCGGCGCCGCGACGCGACCCGGCCTGCGTGACGCCGGCCGTTCGGTGTGCGGTGTGCGGTGTGCGGTGCCGAGCGTGCACGTCCCGTCGTTGTCCCGACCGGGGCGTACCGGACCGTATGTGTGCTTGATGTCCCCAACGGGTGATTCGGACGCCTGGGACGGGCGGGGTGGCAGAGACGGGGGACAAGATCCGCGTCGCGGAGGACGGGGTGTCGGCCCGGAGGAGACCGCGCGACCGTGTCCGTCTCCACCGGACGGGGATGCGACTACTCTTCGTCGGAGATCGATGATCGGCGATCCGAGGGGTGGCTCATGGCAGGTGCGATCGGGCAGTCCCTGCCGATTGCGGTCGGCCTGCTGCTGGCGGCGATGCCGATAGTGATGCTGTCGGTGCTCTTGGTCACCAAGCGGCCGCTGCGCGTCTCCTACGCCTTCGTCGGCGGCTGGTTCGCGGGTCTGCTCGTGGTAGGCGCCGTGGTCATCGCGGTGGCGGATGTGATCATGCTGTCCGACGAGCCCACCTGGTGGGCCGCTGCTGCGAAACTGGTGCTGGGAGTCGTGCTGGTCCTTCTGGCCGTCCGGAAGTGGTACTCGCGGCCGCAGCCGGGCGAGGAATCCACCGTGCCCGGATGGATGGCGGCCGCGCAGACCATGACCGCTCGACGGGCTCTGGCTCTCGGGTTTCTGTTTGCGGCGGCGAATCCGAAGAACCTCGCCCTGGTCGCAGCCGGCGCGGTGGTGATCGCGGACGCGACTGCGCGCGTTCCCGAACAGATCGTGGCGCTGATCGTCTTCGCGGTCGTAGCCAGTCTGGGGGTGGCTGCCCCGCCCGCGGTGCGTGGCGTGTTCGCCGACCGTGCCGACCGGGCGCTCGCGGCCGCCGACGAGTGGATGACCCGCCAACACACGGTGATCATGGCGGCAGTTCTTCTGATCCTCGGCCTGATCCTGATCGGCAACGGGATCGCCGGGCTGTGAGTCGGATGGCGAAGAAGCGCGGCGGACGAATCTATCGGTAGTTATGGACGACTATGGGGCGGTTCAGATAAGTCGCCATAAGTCTCTTTACTCGGTTCGTGGATCTCGAGCTCAACCCGTTCAAGCCCGGCTCCGGCCTCCGGCCGCCGGCGCTCGAGGGACGCGACGAGCAGATCGGGGCGTTCGAACTCCTCGTCGCCCGCAGCAAGCGGCAGAACTACGACCGTGGACTCATCCTGTCGGGACTGCGGGGAGTCGGGAAGACGACCCTGCTCAACGCCCTCGTCGAGCACGCCGACCGGCAGGGTTGGCTGACGATCGCCCTCGAGGCGCGACCCAACGAGGCCGGGACCAGCGCCGTCCGCGCCAAGCTCTCCCAGGAGCTGACCGTCGGACTGCGCCGTTACAGCCGCAAGCACCGGATCCAGCATGCGATCGATCCGCTCATCGATCTCGCCCGGGGTTTCTCCCTCGGCCTCGGCCTCGGGCCGGCCACCGCGAGCTTCTCCCTCGACCAGCCCCCGGCGGCCAGCGGGGACATCGACCTCGACCTCGAGGAACTCGTCGAGGCGATCACCGCCGAACTGCGGCCGAGATCCAGTGCCTTCGGATTGTTCGTCGACGAGATGCAGGACCTCGACTCCGATCTGCTGTCGGCGCTGCTCGCCGTCCAGCACCGGGCGAGCCAGCGGGAATGGCCGTTCTTCCTCATCGGTGCCGGACTGCCCAATCTTCCCGCAGTCCTGGCCGGCAACCGCTCGTACGCGGAGCGCCAGTTCCTCTACAGCACCATCGGCCCCCTCTCGCCGACCGCCGCCGCCGACGCCCTGCGGATCCCGGTGCGCCGCCAGGGCGGGGACTTCACCGACGACGCCCTCGCCGTGCTCGTCCAGGCCAGCGGGGGCTATCCGTACTTCCTGCAGGAGTTCGGGAAGGCGATCTGGAACGTCGCTCCGCACAGCCCCTTCCAGCTCGAGGATGCCGAGCTCGCCGTCGAGGTGGGCCGCCGTCACCTCGACGAGGGATTCTTCCCGTCGCGCTGGAACCGGGCCACCGACCGTGAGCGCCGCTACCTCGCCGCGCTCGCCGCCGCCGGTGAGGAGGCACCGCGGTCCGGAAAGGTCGCCCAGCTGATGGGCTCGACGGCCACCGGCGTCAGCGACGTCCGCAACTCGGCCATCCGCAAGGGCCTGATCTGGGCGCCGGAACACGGTCGCATCGCCTTCACCGTCCCGGGCATGGCCGACTTCATCCGCCGTCAGCCGGCGGAGTAACCGGGTCAGCGGCCCCGCTCGGCCACCATCCGGTCCACGGCGCGCACGCTGAGCACCTGGTCGAGAGCCATGGAGGCGCAACCGATCATCCCGGAGCGATCGCCGTGCGACCAGGGCAGGATCTGCAGGGCGCGGGTGGCCACGGACACCGCATCGCGATAGAGGGTTTCGCGCAGTCCGGCGACGAACACGTCGTAGGCCTCGGCCATGTCGCCGCCGACGACGAGCACCGCCGGGTCGAGGAGGTTGACGGCCCCGGCGATCACCTCGCCGATCCGCCGGCCGCTGTCGCGAATCATGCGGCGCGCCTCCGCATCCCCGCCGACGGCGAGGGCCACGACGTCGCGGATGTGGGTCACGTCCCGGCCCTGCTCCTGCAGGTCACGGACCAGCGCCCAGCCCCCGGCGATCGCCTCGACGCAGCCGACGTCGCCGCAGCGGCACAGGACGCCCTGCGCCGCAGCGGTCTTGGTGTGCCCGATCTCGCCGGCCGCGCCCACCGCGCCGCGCTGCAGCACACCGCCCGACACGATGCCCGCCCCGAGACCCGTGGACGCCTTGATGAGGAGCATGTCGTCGAATTTTCTTCGCTCGCCCAGCCTTTCGGCGAGGACCATGACGTTCGCGTCGTTGTCGACGAACACCGGCGCGCCGCCGAGGTCCGCGAGGAAGGGCTGCAATTCGACGCCGTCCCAGCCGGCCATCATCGGCGAATCCAGGCTGCAGCCGCGGGCCGTGTCCACGGTGCCCGGCAGACTCACCCCGATGCCGACGGTGCGGGGCGCGCCGGGACCGAGCGCGGCGCGCAGGTCGGCGAGGTGCGCGGCAACCTTCGGCATCAGCTCCCCCGGGCTCGCCCCGATCTCCTGCTCGAGGTCCTCGGTGCGGAGCAGGTCCCCGGCGAGATCGCAGACCGCGAGCTGGGTGCGGCTGCGGCCGATCGCGACGACGAGCACGATGCCCGCCCCCGCCCCGAAGGTGAGGGTGAGGGGTGGGCGCCCGCCGGTCGAGGGCCCCTCCTCCGTTTCGACGACGAGGCCGAGGTCCTGCAACGCCGCGACCCGGGCGGCGACGGCGGTGCGGGAGAGCCCGGTGTGGTGCCCGATCTCGCTTCGGGTGGTCGCGGCGCCGGCGCGGACGAGGGCGAAGACCTCGCCCGCTGTGGCGGGCGCGCTGGAGGATCGGCTCATACCGCCATTGAACCAAGGAAGCGCACCCGAGAGGGCCCGGTGCCGCACCCGGGAGCCGCACCGCACCGGACTTTGTTCTTAGAAATGCGTAAGTTTGTTGTTTCAGTGCGGAAGATGCTCTACGGTTGCGAGTGACAGCCCTCACCCCCTCATTCGGGAGGACACGCCATGTCACCCGCCGCCCCCTGTACCGTCGTCGTCTTCGGCGGCACCGGCGATCTCGCCGTCCGTAAGCTCCTGCCCGCCCTCTACCTGCGGGATCGGGACGGCCAGCTGCCGCCCCGCAGCCGGATCGTCGGCGCCGCACGCGCCGGCCTCGACACCGACGGCTACCGCGACAAGGTCCGCGGCGAGCTCGCGCGCTTCGTGCCCGCGCCCCTGCTGGACGCCGGCACCCTCACCCGGTTCCTGGACCGCCTCGACTACGTGAGCCTCGACTTCGCAGGCGGGGACGACTGGTCCGCCCTGCACGACGTCCTGCCCCCGGACTCCGTGCGCGTGTTCTACCTCGCCTGCGCCCCTTCGCTGTTCGGGCCGATCTCCCATCACCTCGCCCGGCACGGACTCGTCGAACCGACCTCCCGGGTGGTGCTCGAGAAGCCCATCGGCCGCGACCTCGCCTCCGCCCACGCGATCAACGACGCGGTCGGCGAGGTGTTCGACGAGTCGCAGATCTTCCGCATCGATCACTACCTCGGCAAGGAGAGCGTCCAGAACCTGCTGGTCACCCGGTTCGCCAACACCCTGCTCGAGCCGCTGTGGAACTCGACGTGGATCGACCACGTGCAGATCACCGTCTCCGAATCCCTCGGGGTGGGCACCCGCGGCGGCTACTACGACACCTCCGGGGCCCTGCGCGACATGCTGCAGAACCACCTGCTGCAGGTGCTGTGCCTGGTGGCGATGGAACCGCCGACGGTCGTCGACCGCGAGACGGTGCGCGACGAGAAACTCAAGGTGCTGCAGGCACTGCGTCCGATGACGGCCGAGGACGTCGAAAGATTCACCGTCACCGGGCAATACGGACCCGGACTGGTCGACGGCGGTGCCGTGCCCGGCTATCGCGACGAGGTGGAGAACCCGGACAGCCGCACGGAGACGTTCGTCGCGGTGCGCGCGGAGGTGCGCAACTGGCGCTGGGCCGGTGTGCCGTTCTACCTGCGCACCGGCAAGCGACTCGAGAAGCGCAGCTCCGAGATCGTGGTGCAGTTCAAGGACGTTCCGCACCCGATGTTCCCCCGCGCCGAGGGCGCCACCGAACCCAATCGCCTGGTGATCCGGCTGCAGCCCGACGAGGGCATCTGCCTGCACATGACCGCCAAGGAACCCGGACCCGGCGGGATCCGCCTGCGCCCGGTCTCCCTGGATCTGAACTACGTCGACGCGTTCGACCGGCCCTCGCCCGACGCGTACGAGCGGCTGCTGATGGACGTGGTGCGGGGCGACCCGACCCTGTTCATGCGGCGCGACGAGGTCGAGACCGCATGGGCGTGGGTCGAACCGATCCTGCAGACCTGGGACCGCACCGGCCGGATGCCGCGCCGCTACCCGGCGGGGACGTCCGGCCCCACCGACGCGACCACCCTCATCGAGCGCGACGGACGCGCCTGGTACGAAGGAACTTCCGTATGAGCCATCCCGTTCTGGACCGGGTCACCGACCGCATCGTCCGGCGCAGCCGGGCCGAGCGCGGCGCCTACCTCGAGCGGCTGCGCGCCGCCGCCGACAAGGGGCCGGCGCGCGGACGTCTCGCGTGCGCCAACCTGGCCCACGGATTCGCCGCCGCCGAACCTGCCGACAAGTCCGCGCTGCGCGGGCTGGTGAAGCCGAACATCGCGATCGTCTCCTCCTACAACGACATGCTCTCCGCGCACCGGCCTTTCGAGGACTACCCGGCACGGCTGAAGGCCGCGGTCCTCGAGGCCGGGGGCATCGCGCAGTTCGCCGGAGGCGTCCCGGCCATGTGCGACGGCATCACCCAGGGCCGCGACGGCATGCAGCTGTCGCTGTTCAGCCGCGACGTCATCGCGATGTCCACCGCAATCGCGTTGTCGCACGACATGTTCGACGGCGCCCTCATGCTCGGTGTCTGCGACAAGATCGTCCCCGGCATGCTGATCGGCGCGCTCGGCTTCGGGCACCTGCCGACGGTGTTCGTCCCGGCCGGGCCGATGACGTCGGGGTTGCCCAACGGCGAGAAGGCCCGGGTGCGGCAACTCTACGCGGAGGGCCGCGCCGGCCGCGAAGACCTGCTCGAGGCCGAGGCCGCCTCCTATCACGGCGCCGGCACGTGCACGTTCTTCGGCACCGCCAACTCCAATCAGCTGCTGATGGAGGTGATGGGCCTGCACCTGCCCGGCGCGAGTTTCGTCAATCCCGGCACCGAACTGCGGGACGCGCTCACCGCCGAGGCCGCGCGCCGCGTCACCGGCCTGACCGCCCTCGGCTCCGATTTCACCCCGGTCGGTGAGGTCGTCGACGAGCGGGCCGTCGTCAACGGCTGCGTCGCACTGCTCGCCACCGGCGGCTCCACCAACCACACGATGCACCTGGTGGCGATCGCCCGGGCCGCCGGGATCACCCTCACGTGGCGCGACTTGGCGGACCTGTCGGCCGTCGTGCCGCTGCTCGCCCGGATCTACCCCAACGGCGCGGCCGACGTGAACCACTTCCACGCCGCCGGCGGGCTCGGTGTCGTGGTCTCGGACCTGCTCTCGGCGGGCCTGCTGCACGACGACGTCACCACCGTCGCCGGGCCGGGGCTGCACCGGTACACGCAGGAACCGCGGCTGCGCGACGGGACGCTGCGGTGGGAAGCCGGGCCGTCCGAGAGCCTGGACCGCACCGTGCTGCGCGGCGTCGCGGATCCGTTCGCCGTCGACGGCGGGCTCAAGGTGCTCGACGGCAACCTGGGCGAGGCCGTGCTCAAGGTGTCCGCGGTCGCCCCGGAGCACCACGTCGTCACCGCCCCGGCGCGGGTGTTCGACGACCAGGCCGACTTCCTCGCGGCGTTCGAGGCCGGCGAACTCGACCGCGACGTCGTGGCCGTGCTGCGCTACCAGGGCCCGCGCGCGAACGGGATGCCCGAGCTGCACAAGCTCACCCCGGCGCTGGGGGTGCTGCAGGATCGGGGGCGCCGGGTCGCGCTGGTGACCGACGGCCGGATGTCGGGCGCGTCCGGCAAGGTTCCCGCCGCCATCCACGTCACGCCCGAGGCCGCGGCCGGGGGTCCGCTCGCCCGCGTCCGCGACGGCGACCCGATCACCGTCGACGCCGTCGCCGGCTCGCTGTGTGTGCACCTGTCCGACGCCACGCTCGCCGGCCGCGCGGCGACCGATCACGCCCCCACCGACGACGCCTGGACCGGCACGGGCCGTGAGCTGTTCGCGGGCCTGCGGGCCACCGTGGGCCCGGCCACCCACGGCGCCAGCGTCTTTCAACCCGACTTCGCGTGAAGGAGACCCCGATGAGCCTGCTGGACGTGACCCCCGTCGTGCCCGTCGTCGTGATCGGCGATGCCGCGGACGCCGTCCCGATCGCCCGGGCCCTCGCCGACGGCGGCGTGCCCATGATCGAGCTGACCCTGCGTACCCCGTGCGCCCTCGAGGCGATCGAGCGGATCGCCGACGAGGTCCCCGACATCACCGTCGGTGCCGGCACGATCGTCGAACCCGGCCAGGCCGCGCAGGCCGCGGCGGCCGGTGCGCGCTTCCTGGTGTCGCCGGGCGCGACGGAGTCGCTGCTGAAGGCCATGACCGACACGGGACTGCCGCACCTGCCGGGGGCGGCGACCGTCTCGGAGGTGCTGCTGCTGCTCGAACGCGGCTACCGCGAGATGAAGTTCTTTCCCGCGGAGGCCGCAGGCGGCACCCGGTTCCTCGCGTCCGTCCACTCCCCCGTGCCGGCGGCCCGGTTCTGCCCCACCGGCGGAATCTCGGTCGCGACGGCCCCCGACTACCTCGCGCTGCCCAATGTGGGCTGCGTGGGGGGCTCGTGGCTCACCCCCGCCGATGCGGTGCAGACCCGGGACTGGGCCCGGATCACCCGCCTCGCGCAGGTGACCACGGGACTGCGCCGGGCCGAGGCGTAGGCGAACCGGACTCGCCTCCGCCCCGCTCGGATGCGGCGGGGGCGAGTCCTCGACGTCACCGCATCCGCGCGCCCGATCGTCGTACGCGACCGCCGCGACGCGCGCGTACGACCGGGCCGGTCGCGGATGTTCCCGGCCGTCCGGAACGAGCGGACGGTCGCGGGCCGGTACCCTGAGCGGATGCGTGAGGACACCGAACATCCCGGCTCGCAGTCGTCGCTGCGTTCGGCCAATCAGCAACGGGTGGTTCGGGTTCTGCAGTCCGGCGGTGAGCTCACGCAAGCGGAGATCGCTCGGCGCACCGGTCTGGCCCCGGCCACGGTGTCGAATCTGGTCCGGGAACTGACAGCCGGCGGTCTGGTGGAGGTGGCCGCCGCCGAGCGTCCGGGCCAGCGGGGACGGGCCGTGAAGCTCACCCGGTCGGCGGGCCTGGCCGTCGGGATCGACTTCGGGCACCGGCATCTCACCGTCGCCGTCGCCGACCTGTCGCACGAGATCCTCGCCGAGAAACGGGTCGAGCTGGCGACCGGGCACCGCGCCGAGGACGGAATAGAAAGAGCCGGAGCGCTTCTCGACGACGCTCTCGTCGAACTCGGGTGCGGCCGCGACGCCGTTGCGGCCGTCGGCATGGGCCTGCCCGCACCGGTCGAGTCCGCCACGCACCGCATCGGTGGGCCGTCGATCCTGCCGGGCTGGGTCGGCGTCGACCCGGCCGCCCTGGCCGCCGAGCGGCTCGCCCTTCCCGTCCACGTCGACAACGACGCGAATCTCGGCGCACTGGCCGAACACATCTGGGGCGCCGGGCGCGGCATGGACGACCTGGCCTACATCAAGCTGTCCGACGGCGTCGGCGCCGGACTGGTCCTGGACGGGCGGCTGTACCGCGGCCGCGCCGGCACGGCTGGGGAGATCGGCCACACCTCCCTCGACGAGTTCGGCCAGGTGTGCCGGTGCGGCAATCGTGGCTGCCTCGAGACGATGGTGGCTTCCCACGTGGTGATCGGGCTGCTCGAGCCGAGCCGGGGGCCCGGCCTGACGATCGCGGACGTGGTGGCGCTCGCCGAGGCCGGCGACGCCGGGTGCGCCCGGGTGCTCGCGGACACCGGCCGTCACGTCGGGGTCGCGGCGGCGGGCCTGTGCAACCTGCTCAATCCGCAGCTGATCCTGATCGGCGGCGGA
>NZ_AJFC01000167.1:0-2950 GCF_000256505.1 Rhodococcus sp. P14
GGTATGCGGTGCCCAGCGCCGCGCGCACCGTGCAGGTGCGGACCGCGGCCCTCGGGGCCCGCGCCCAGGTGCTCGGGGCGGTCGCCCTGGGTCTGCGGGCGGCCAACCCGCACTGATGATCGACTCCGACGACTTCTCCCGGCTCCAGGTCGCTACCTGAGTTCAAATTCGAACACAGAAGACCATCAACAAGGATTTGTTCGTTCATTTCTTGACGACAGGACCGCCTTCGCCCTACTGTGGTCCAGCACACAGTTCGCGTGACCGCCGCCACTCGCCTCCCGGAACGGGACCGCCGCGGCCGGTTCCCGCCGCCTACGAGGAGTCCCATGAGCAACCACGTCGCGCTCCCGACCGTCCCCGACACCGGGCCCGACACCGCCGGCGCCGCAGTGCCGGTCCGCATCGCCGTCATCGCCGCGCTCGGCGGCCTGTTGTTCGGCTTCGACAGCGCCGTCATCAACGGCGCCGTCTCGGCCATCGAATCCCGGTTCGCCGTCTCGTCCGCCGTCCTCGGCTTCGCCGTCGCCTCGGCCCTGCTCGGCGCGGCCGGCGGGGCCGTTCTCGCCGGCCGCATCGCGGACCGCTACGGCCGCCTCACCACGATGCAGGTCGCCGCCGCGATGTTCCTGGTCAGCGCGCTCGGTACCGGATTCGCCTTCAACGTCGAAACTCTCGTCCTGTTCCGGATCGTCGGCGGCGTCGGCGTCGGACTCGCCTCCGTCATCGCCCCCGCCTACATCGCCGAGATCTCCCCCGCCCGGGTGCGCGGCCGCCTGGGATCGCTGCAGCAGCTCGCGATCGTCGTCGGCATCTTCGCCGCCCTGCTCGTCGACTACGCGCTCGCCGCCCTCGCCGGCGGTTCCCGCGAGGAACTGTGGTTCGGGCTCGAGGCCTGGCGCTGGATGTTCCTGTCCATGATCGTCCCCGCGCTCGTGTACGGATTCCTGACCCTCACCATCCCGGAGTCCCCGCGCTATCTCGTCGCGAAGGGCCGCATCGGCGAGGCCCGCGGCATCCTCGGCATGCTGCTCGGCGAACAGGGCATCGATCTGCGCATCGAATCGATCCGCGCCACCCTCGGCCACGAGCACACCCCGTCGCTGCGCGACCTGAGAGGACCCGCGCTGGGGCTGCTGCCCATCGTGTGGATCGGCATCGGACTGTCGGTGTTCCAGCAGTTCGTCGGCATCAACGTGATCTTCTACTACTCCAGCATCCTCTGGCAGGCAGTGGGATTCGACGAGAGCAGCTCCCTCGTCCTCACCGTCGTCACCTCCGTCGTCAACATCGCCACCACCCTCGTGGCCATCGCTTTCGTCGACCGCGTCGGACGTCGCCCCCTGCTGATCATCGGCTCGGCCGGCATGGCTGTCACCCTCGCCACGATGGCCGTCGTCTTCGCCACCGCCTCGACCACCGTCGTCGACGGTGTGACCACCCCGCACCTGACCGGACTGCAGGGACCGATCGCGCTGATCGCCGCGAACCTGTTCGTCGTCGCCTTCGGCATGTCGTGGGGGCCGGTCGTGTGGGTGTTGCTCGGCGAGGCCTTCCCCAACCGGATCCGCGCGGCGGCCCTGTCGCTCGCCGCCGGTGCGCAGTGGGCGGCCAACTGGGTCGTCACCGTTTCCTTCCCCGCCATGAAGGAACTGTCGCTGGGGATGTCGTACGGCTTCTACGCCGTGTGCGCGGTGCTGTCGCTGCTGTTCGTCCTGCGCTGGGTGAAAGAGACCAAGGGCCGCGAGCTCGAGGACATGGACGCCGCCTAACCCGTCCGGCAACTGAAGTCAGGGAGAGAACAGACATGGCACTGACCATCGGAATCGATGTGGGCGGCACCAAGGTCGCCGCCGGCGTGGTCGACGAACACGGCACCCTGCACGCCCGGCTCCGCCGCGCCACCCCGTCGGACGACCCCGCCCGCACCGAGGACGTCGTCGCCGACGTCGTCCGCGAACTCCGCGCCACGCACGACGTGTGTGCCGTGGGCATCGGCGCCGCCGGGTTCGTCGCCTCCGATCGTCGTACCGTCCTGTTCGCCCCCAACCTCGCGTGGCGCGGCGAACCGCTCGGGGCGGCCGTCGAGGCCGCGTGCGGGTTGCCCACCGTCGTCGAGAACGACGCCAACGCCGCCGCCTGGGGTGAGGCACGCTTCGGCGCCGGCCGCGGTGCCCGCACCGCGATCGTGCTCACCGTCGGCACCGGCATCGGCGGCGGACTGATCATCGACGGCGCCCTGCACCGCGGATCCTCGGGACTGGCCGCGGAACTCGGCCACCTCAACGTCGAACCGCACGGGCGTCGCTGCGGGTGCGGCAACCACGGCTGCTGGGAGCGGTACGCCAGCGGGCGCGCCCTGGTGCGGGAGGCGCAGGAGATCGCGAGCGTCTCGCCCGCGCTCGCCGGCCGGCTGCTCGAGCTGGCCGGCGGGCGCGCCGAGCAGATCACCGGGCACCACGTCACCACCGCCGCCCGCGAGGGCGACGCCGCCGCGCTCGAGTGCTTCCGCACGATCGGCACGTGGCTCGGGCACGGCATGGCCGACCTCGCCGCGTTCCTCGACCCGGAGGTGTTCGTCCTCGGCGGCGGTGTGTGCGAGGCCGGGGAATTGCTGCGCGGGCCCGCCGTCGCCACGTTCGCCCAGCGGCTGACCGGACGCGGGCACCGCCCGGCCGCCCCGGTGCGCCTGGCCGAGCTCGGCCCCGACGCCGGGATCGTCGGGGCCGCGGACCTGGCTCGGCGCCGCACGGACGACGCCACGCGCCTCGAGGTCGTGGCCGTCGCCTGACCGCCGAGTTGCCGAGCTGCCGAGCTGCCGACTCGATCCGACGAGGTGGACGGTACATTCGCTCGGTCCCACCCGCTCCCCCTCGGGTCCCGCCCGCGGTGCCGGAGCTACGTCGGAAAGCGCACCTCGGCAGCGGCGCTGCCATAGGCTCGCACCATG
>NZ_AJFC01000168.1:0-9623 GCF_000256505.1 Rhodococcus sp. P14
CCATGACGGCAACGGCGGCGATCGGCTCACCGGCGGAGCTGACGCGGGCACTGGACACCACCGGGTACCTCGCCGACGACGGGCTCGCGACGGTGGCGTTCCTGGCGCTGCGCATGGGCCGCCCGCTGTTCTGCGAGGGGGAACCCGGCACCGGCAAGACGTCGCTGGCCGTCGCCCTCGCCGACGCGCTGGACCTGCCGCTGATCCGGTTGCAGTGCCACGAGGGCATCGACGCGTCCCAGGCCCTCTACGACTGGGACTTTCCCCGGCAGCTGCTGCACCTGCGCACCCTCGAAGCCGCGAGCGGCGGCCGGCTCGAGGCCGAGGAGGCGGAGCGCTCGCTGTACACCGAGCGGTTCCTGCTCGCGCGGCCCCTGCTGCAGGCGCTCACCGACGCGCCGTGCGTGCTGCTCGTCGACGAGATCGACCGGGCCGACGACGAATTCGAAGCCTTCCTGCTGCAGGTGCTCGACGAGAACGCCGTCACCATCCCCGAACTCGGACAGGTGCGGGCGCAGACGCCGCCGCTCGTGGTGCTCACCTCGAACCGCACCCGCGAGGTGCACGACGCCCTCAAACGCCGCTGCCTGTACCACTGGCTCGAACACCCCGACCTCGCGCGGGAAGTGGAGATCCTGCGCCGCCGCATCCCGGGCATCGACGAACACCTCGCGGCGCAGGTCGCCCACGCCGTGCAGGCCATGCGCGGGATGGACCTGCTCAAACCACCCGGGGTCGCGGAGTCGCTGGACTGGGCACGAGCGCTGCGGGAACTCGACCGCGACGTGCTCGACGCGACGACCGCGGCCGCGACCCTCGGTGCCGTCCTGAAGTACCGGGAGGACCTCGACCGAGTGGTCCGCACCGGGCTCGACCGGCTCCTGACGGGGTGACAGCGGCGATGACGACGACCACCGACGCCGGGGGTTCCCTCGTCGGACTCACCGGCTTCACCCGCGCCCTCGCCGCGGCCGGCCTGTCCGTCGCCTCGGACGCCACCGTGGCCTACCTGCGCGCCCTGCGCGAGATCGACCTCGGCGACCGCCGTCAGGTGTACTGGGCCGGGCGCGCCACCCTGTGCCACGACCCCGACGACATCCCCCGCTACGACCTCGCGTTCGAGAGCTGGTTCGGCGGAACGGCACCCGACGTGACGTCGCCGCGCACCCGCACTCCGCGCCGGGCCCGCATCGCGGGCCTCACGCCCTCGGGAGGCGACGAGACCGCCGGCGGCGGCCCCGAACTGCGGGTCGCCGCGGACGACACCGACGTGCTCCGCCGGCGCGACATCGCGGAACTGACCGACGCCGAGCGGGCACACCTCGCGGAACTGATCGCGACGCTGCATCCTCGGCCGCCCACCCGTCCGGCGATGCGGCTGCGCCCGTCGCGCCGGGGCCGCATCGACCCGCGCCGCACGGTGCGCCGGATGCTCGCGGCCGGCGGCGAACCCGTCCGGCCGAGCCTGCACGGCAGGGCGACCCGGGCGCGCCGCGTGGTGCTGCTGCTCGACGTCTCCGGCTCGATGAGCCCGTACGCGGACGCGCTGCTGCGTTTCGCGCACGTGGTGACCCGCGCCGATCCCGCCCACACCGAGGTGTTCTCCCTCGGCACGCGCCTGACGCGGCTCTCGCGCGCGCTGCGGGCCCGCGACCCGGAACGCGCCCTCGCCGCGGCGGGCCGGGCGGTCCCCGACTGGGCGGGCGGCACCCGGCTCGGCGAGACCCTGCGGGCCTTCCTGGACCGGTGGGGCCGGCGCGGGCTCGCGCGCGGCGCCGTCGTGGTGATCTTCTCGGACGGGTGGGAGCGCGGCGATCCGGCCCTGCTCGCCGAGCAGCTCGCGCAGTTGCGCCGGCTCGCCCACGCCGTGCTGTGGGTCAATCCGCACGCCGGGGCGGCCGGCTACGAGCCGGTGCAGTCCGGCATCGCGGCCGCCCTGCCGCATCTCGACCGTCTGCTCGCGGGGCACAGCCTCGCGACGCTGCAGGAACTGCTGGAGGAGGTCCACCGTGCGTGAAGTTCTCGACGAACTCGACCGTCGCTACCGGGCCGGTGACACCGTCGCCCTCGGAACCGTGGTCTCGACGTTCCGGTCCGCGCCCCGCGCACCGGGCGCCGCGATGCTCGTCGCCGGGGACGGCACGGTGACCGGCAGCGTCTCCGGCGGTTGCGTGGAAGGCGCCGTGTACGAGCTCGGGCAGCAGGTGCTCGACGACGGTGTGCCCGTGTTGCAGCGGTACGGCGTGTCCGACGACGACGCCTTCGCCGTCGGCCTCACGTGCGGCGGCATCATCGACGTGTTCGTCGAACGGGTGGATGCCGCCACGTTTCCCGAGCTGGGTGAAGTCGTCGCGTCGATGCGGGCCGAGGAGGCCGTCGCGGTCGCCACCGTCACCGAGCATCCCGATCCGGCATGGGTGGGGCGTCGCCTGGCGGTGTGGCCGGATCGCGCGCGCGGGTCGCTGGGGTCGGCGCGGGCGGACGACGCCGTCGCCGACGACGCGCGGGGCCTGCTCGCCGCGGGCCGGACCGCGACGCTGCACTACGGGCCCGACGGGCAGCGCCGCGGCGAGGGCATGTCGGTGTTCGTCCACTCCTTCCAGCCGCCGCCGCGGCTGCTGGTGTTCGGCGCCATCGACTTCGCGGCCGCCATGGCGCAGCTCGGCTCGTTTCTCGGCTACCGCGTGACGGTGTGCGACGCCCGGGGCGTGTTCACCACCGCCGCCCGGTTCCCCGCCGCCGACGAGGTGGTCGTGGACTGGCCGCACCGCTACCTCGCCGCCGAGGCGGCCGCGGGTCGCGTGGACTCGCGCACCGTGGTCACGGTGCTCACCCACGACCCGAAGTTCGACGTGCCGCTGCTCGAGGTGGCATTGCGGCTCGACCTGGCCTACGTGGGCGCGATGGGCTCGCGGCGCACGCACGAGGACCGGTCGGCGCGCCTGCGTGCGGCGGGGATGACGGACGACGAGCTCGCGCGGCTGTGCTCTCCCATCGGCCTGGATCTCGGGGCGCGCACACCGGAGGAGACCGCGGTGTCGATCGCGGCCGAGATCATCGCGCTGAAATGGGGTGGCCGGGGCGAGCACCTCGCCCGCACCGCAGGCCCGATCCATGCCCACGAGGACACCGCGGTGCCGGGGCCGTAGGGCCGCGGCGGTCAGTTCTCGGCGACCACCCGGAACTGCTCGAGCGAGGTGTCGGTCGCATCGGGAATCGTCATCCCGGCATTCACGCCGCTGCGCAGATAGTCGACGACGGCGTCGTCGAGCCGCTCACCCGGCACGACGGCGGGAATGCCCGGCGGGTAGGGGGTGATCTGCTCGGCAGCGATGCGCCCGGCGGCCCGGTCCGCGTCGACCATCTCCGCCTTGCCGAAGAACGCGTCGCGCGGCGACATCACCGAGTCGAGCTGCAGTTCATCGGGGCTCGGCAGAGACATCTCCGGCGGCGGATCGAACGACTCCGCGGCCTGCGACAGCGACTCGAGCGCCGAGACGAGCCGATCGGTGGTGCTCTCGTCGTCGGCCATGGACAACGTCGCCAGGATGCGCCGGTGATCGGTCATGCCGAGGTCGAGCCGGCAGTGCTCGCGCAGCCAGTCGCTGCACTGGTAGCCGGAGACGCCGAGCTCGCTCACGTCGATCAGCACCTGCAGCCGATCCAGGTCGTGCGAGGCCTCCTCGCCGAGCAGCCGGTCCTCGAGGACGGCGAGACCGTCGATCCCGGCGATCCGCTCACGGGTCCGCCGGGCCAGGTGCAGGGCGTCGCCGAGCAGTTCGGTGCCGTGCTCGACCATCTGGCGGCGCCACCCGTCGATCGCGGTGTAGATCATCACGTTCGGGCTCGTCGTCATCAGCAGGTCGGCGCAGGCCGACAGGTGCGCGCCGTCCACCAGGTCGCCCTGCAGGTGATAGACCGATCCCTGCTCGAAACCGGCACCCATCTTGTGGACACTGACGACACAGATGTCGGCGTCGGCGTCCATCGCCCAGGTGGGCAGGTCGTCGTGGAACGGCAGGTGCGCACCCCACGCCTCGTCGACGATGAGGGGCTTGCCCCGCTCGTGACAGACGTTCGCGATGCCCTCGATGTCGGCGCACGTGCCGTAGGGACTGGGACTGACGATCAGCGCGCCGGCCGCGTCCGGGTACTTCTCCCACGTCTCGCGCACCTGTTCCGGCGACGGCGGATGCGAGAAGTGCATCTCCTCGTCCCAGCGGGGCGTGATCCAGCGGGGCGTGACGCCGCTGAAGATCAGACCGGCCACGATCGACTTGTGCGAGTCCCGGCCGACGAGCAGTCCCCCCGGGTCGTTGCCCGCCACCGCCATCATCGCGGCCTTGACCGACAGCGAGCTTCCGCAGGTGGAGAAGAACGCCTGCTGCGCTCCCACCGCCTCGGCCATGAGCTGCTCGGCCCGCGACAGGTAGCCGTTGCGCGACCTGCGGTCGTCGAGGCCGCCGGAGGCGAGCACGTCCGAGCGGAAGGGGTCGAGCCCGAGCACCTTCTTCACCCGCGGGTCGGCGCCGCGCCCCTGGCGGTGGCCGGGCGGGGAGAACCCGTAGCGGTCGAGTCGGTGGTACTGATCCAGCGCATCCAGCATGGGAGTTTCGGACTGGTCCATTCCCGACGGGTACCCCGCGCGCGCCCCCGCGACGCGGGTCAGCTTCGCGAATCGTTCCCGACGCGGAACCGGGTCCGGTAGCACTCGGCCGCCTCGTCGAGCATCTCGTCGGACAAGCGCGCCAGCGGGCGGGCGCGCACGACGAGCGGTTCGTGGTCCGGTCCCTCGCCGACCACCGTGCCGGTCAGCAGCCACGCGAATCGGCCGCTCTCGCGGCCCAGCTCGGCGTACTTGCGGATCCGGCGCGCCACCCAGTCGACGGCGGGCCGCGGCCACCACGGCTCCGGGACGATCCTGGTCACCGACAACCCGGGCAGTGTCACGTCGGCCTCGTAGTCCCGGCTCGGGCCCTTCCGCGCATCGCTGTCCGGTCCCTTCGAGTACCGCAGGTAGATCTCGGAGTCGTGGGACATCACCAGGTCCGTCAGTTCCGCCAGGCTGCCGACGACGGGCAGGTCCCGGCCGGCGCCTCGCTCGACGATCTCCTCCACCGTGGTCACCTCTCACCTCCGCCTGTCGTTCTCCGACGAACGTGTCCGTGCGGATTCCCTCGTCCCGGTCGTCGCAAACGCGGGAACGAGGTTGATCCGCCACCGATTCGGCGAATCGGCGTGTTCGGTGGTCACCGTTGGAGCACAGTGTCAGTGAACACTTCTCGACGATCTTGGATCCCGGATGTTCCCGGCATTGGAGGCCCGATGCGCATCACTGTCACCGTCGACGGGACGGCCTACACGGACGAGGTGGAACCGAGGCTGCTGCTCGTGCACTATCTGCGCGAGCGGCTCGGCAAGGTCGGCACCGTGGTCGGCTGCGACACCAGCAACTGCGGCGCCTGCACCGTGCATCTCGACGGCCGCAGCGTCAAGTCCTGCTCGGTGCTCGCCGTGCAGGCCGACGGTTCGGAGGTCACCACCGTCGAAGGCCTGTCCCGCGACGGCGTGCTGCACCCCGTCCAGCAGGCGTTCCACGACAACCACGCCCTGCAGTGCGGCTACTGCACGCCCGGCATGATCATGTCGACGATCGACCTGCTCGAGGAGAATCCCGATCCCGACGAGCAGGAGGTGCGGCTCGGCCTCGAAGGCAACCTGTGCCGCTGCACCGGCTACCAGAACATCGTGAAGGCGGCACTGGACGCGGCGCAGAAGGCCCGCGCCGCCGAACTGCAGACCGACGCGGCCGCAGGAGGCGGACGATGACCAGTACCGTCGAACCGGAGATCGGCCAGGCGCGGCGGCGCAAGGAGGACGAGCACCTCGTCACCGGACGCACCCGCTGGACCGACAATCTCGTCCTCCCCGGGATGCTGCACATGGCGATCCTGCGCAGCCCGTTCGCCCACGCCCGCATCACCTCGATCGACACGTCGGAAGCCCGGCAGAGGCCCGGCGTGGTGGCGGTGCTCACCGGTGCGGACGCCTCACCGGAGCAGGGCAGCCTGCCGTGCGCGTGGGTGATCACCCCCGACATGAAGATCCCGCCCGCGCCGTCCCTGGCCGTCGACACGGTCAACTTCGCCGGGGAGGCCGTCGCCGTCGTCGTCGCGCGCAGCGCCTACGAGGCGCACGACGCCCTCGAGGCGATCGACGTGGACTACGACGACCTGCCCGTGGTCCTCGACCTGGCGGACGCGGCCCGCGACGGCGCCGACCTCGTGCACCCGGACCTCGGCACCAACGTCAGCGCGACGTGGACGTTCGATTCCGCCGAGGCCGGTACCGGGGGCGACGTCGAGCAGGCCATCCGGGACGCCGAGGTGGTCGTCGAGCGTACGTTCCGGCAGCAGCGGCTCATCCCGGCGTTCATGGAGCCGCGCTCCGTCGTGGTCGACCCGACCGGCCCGCAGATCACGGTGTGGTCGGCCACGCAGGTCCCGCACATCCTCAAGATCATGCTGGCGATGACGCTCGGCATCCCCGAGCACAAGCTGCGGGTGATCGCCCCGGACGTCGGCGGTGGTTTCGGCGGCAAGCTGCAGGTGACGCCGGAGGAGCTGCTCGCCCTGCTCGTCGCGCGCCGGCTCGGGAAACCGGTGAAGTACACCGAAACCCGCAGCGAGTCGATGGTCGCGGCGCATCACGGCCGCGACCAGATCCAGAAGCTCACCCTCGCCGCGCGCCGCGACGGCACCGTCGTCGGCCTGAAGGTGGAGCTGCTGGCCGACATGGGCGCCTACCTGCGGCTGGTCACGCCGGGTGTACCGATCCTGGGTGCGTTCATGTTCAACGGCATCTACAAGTTCGGCGCCTACCACTTCTCCTGCACCAACGTGTTCACCAACAAGGTGCCCACCGACGCCTACCGCGGGGCGGGCCGGCCGGAGGCGACGTTCGGAATCGAACGCATCATGGACGAACTCGCCGCCGAACTGTCGATGGATCCGCTCGAGCTGCGAGCGAAGAACTGGATCCGGCACGAGGAGTTCCCGTTCGACACCGTCGCGGGCCTGACGTACGACTCGGGCAACTACGAGGCCGCCACCGCGAAGGCCCGCGACCTGTTCCACTACGACGAGCTGCGCCGTGAGCAGGAGGAACGCCGTCGCCGGAACGATCCGGTCCAGCTCGGCATCGGGGTGTCGACCTTCACCGAGATGTGCGGCCTGGCGCCCTCGCGGGTGCTCGGCTCGCTCAACTACGGGGCGGGCGGCTGGGAGCACGCCGCGATCCGGATGCTGCCCACCGGCCGGGTCGAGGTGGTCACCGGCTCGTCGTCGCACGGGCAGGGGCACGAGACGGCGTGGAGCCAGATCGTCGCCGACCGGCTCGGCGTGCCGTTCGAGGATGTCGAAGTGCTGCACGGCGATACGCAGACCTCCCCGCGCGGGCTGGACACCTACGGATCCCGGTCGCTGGCCGTGGGCGGCGTGGCGGTGGTCAAGGCCGCGGAGAAGGTGATCGCGAAGGCCCGTCCGATCGCGGCGCACATGATGGAGTGCTCGGAGGACGACCTCGAGTTCGCCGAGGGCCGGTTCCGGGTCCGCGGCACCGAGAAGGCCGTGGGCATGAGCGACATCGCGCTCGCGGTGTTCACCGCCGCGGACCTGCCCGAGGGCATCGAACCCAACCTCGATTCCGAGGCCACCTACGACCCGGACAACTTCTCGTTCCCGCACGGCACGCACCTGTGCGCCACCGAGGTGGACACCGAGACCGGGCAGGTGCGTATCCGCTCGTACGTGTGCGTCGACGACGTCGGGCACGTCGTCAACCCGCTCATCGTGGAGGGCCAGGTGCACGGCGGCCTCGCCCAGGGCATCGCGCAGGCTCTGTACGAGGAGGCCGTGCACGACGAGTCCGGCACCCTGCTCAGCGGCTCGTTCGCCGAGTACCTGCTGCCGTCGGCCGCGGACCTGCCGACGTTCACCACCGACCGCACCGAGACCCCCGCGACCGGAAACCCGCTGGGCGTCAAGGGGGTCGGTGAGTCCGGCACGATCGCCTCCACGCCGGCGGTGGTCAACGCCGTCCTCGACGCCGTGCGCCATCTCGGCGTGCGGGACATCGAGATGCCGTGCACGCCGATGCGGGTGTGGCACGCCGTCGAATCAGCTCGGAACTCGGCTCAGGGAGGCGTCCGATGATCCCGTCGACGTTCGACTACGTCGCGCCCACCACCGTCGACGAGGCCGTCGCCGCCCTGGCCTCGGCGGGGGAGGACGCCAAGATCATCGCCGGGGGGCAGTCCCTGATGCCGGTGCTGCGGCTGCGGCTGGCGGCCCCCACCACGCTCGTCGACCTCGGACGGGTCCCGGAGTTGCGGGGTGTCCGCGAGGACGGCGGCGACCTGGTGATCGGGGCGATGACCACGCACCACGACGTGATCCACGATCCACTCGTGCGGGAGCACGCCCGGTTGCTCGCCGAGGCCACGAGCACGGTGGCCGACCCCCAGATCCGGCACCGGGGCACCCTCGGCGGGGCTCTGGCCCACGCCGATCCCGCCGGGGATCTCGGCGCGCCGGTGCTCGCGCTCGAGGCGACCCTTGTCGCGGCGGGACCGTCGGGGCGGCGCAGCATCCCCGTCGCGGACTTCTTCGACGACTACTTCACCACCACCCTGCAACCCGATGAGATCCTCGTCGAGGTGCGGATCCCCAAGCGCACGGGATGGGCGGCGCGGTACGAGAAGTTCAACCGGGTGGCGCACGCCTGGTCGATCGTCGCGGTCGCCGCCACCGTGCAGACGGACGGCGGCACGATCCGGCAGGCCCGGGTGGCGCTGACCAACATGGCGGCCGTGCCGGTCCGCGCGCACGCCGTCGAGCAGGCACTCGTCGGGCAGCCCGCGACGGCCGACACCATCCGGGCCGCCGCCGAGCGGGCCACCGAGGGCACCTCCCCCATGAGCGACGGCAACGCCGACGCCGACTACCGTCGCCAGCTCGCGCGGGTGCTCACGCGCCGTGCGGTGTCGACGGCAGCGGACGTCGCCTGAGCAAACACTGGAGACGAAAACCATGCAACTCGAACACCACATGTCCGTGCCGGCACCCGTCGACGAGGTGTGGACGGCACTGCTCGATCCGGAGAAGGTGGCACCCTGCATGCCCGGGGCCACCCTCACCGGCGTCGACGGCAACGCCTTCACCGGCACGGTGAAGATCAAGATGGGGCCGGTGCAGCTGCTGTACAAGGGCACCGGCAAGTTCGTCGAGACCGACGAGCAGGCGCGTCGCGCGGTCATGGAGGCCGCGGCGAAGGACTCGCGCGGCAACGGCACCGTGAACGCGACGTTCACGATCACGCTCACCGGCGACGGCGACCGCACCGAAGGCACCGTCGTGACCGACCTGTCCATCACGGGCAAGCCCGCCCAGTTCGGCCGGGGCATGATCTCCGACGTCGGCGGCAAGATCATCGAGCAGTTCACGGCGTGCCTGGCGGACAAGCTCGGCGGCCCGCCCGCCGCCCCGGCCCCGGCCCCGACGCCGGAAGCGGTCACACCCGCCGCGCCCGCCGCACCGGCGGGCGCGCCGGGGGCCCCCGCCCCC
>NZ_AJFC01000169.1:0-9274 GCF_000256505.1 Rhodococcus sp. P14
GGTCGCGCCGGTGACCCCGGCCCCGGCGGCGCAACCCACCGAGGCTGCCCCGCTGGACCTGATGCAGTTCGCCCGCGGGTCGGTGCTGAAGAGGGTCGGGCCGGCGGTGGCCGTCGGGGCGCTGCTGGCGCTGATCATCTACCTGGTGCTGCGGCGCCGACAGGGGTGAGCCGAGGCCGCCGAGCCCGCCGAAAACGCACGGACCCCGCCGGCGCATACATCCGAGAGCGCCGGCGGGGTCGTCGGGCGCCGGCACGACCGCGAGGTCCTTCCGGCGGATCACCCACGCAGGGGGGAGTGGGTGCTCGCCCTCCACGCTAACGCGACACGAAACCCGTGCGCCGCCCCCGCAGCACGAAAGACGCAACCGTTGCGGGATCGATATCCGCCGCGGCCCGACGGAATGAAACCGGAACCGGTGGAGGTTGGACTCGGCGTGACGGATTCGACGAAGGCAGAGAACTCGACGCAGACTCCCCCGCTCGGCCGTTTCGGCGTCTGGCGGCACGCGACCGGTCTCCCCCCGGAGACCGGGGCCGAGATCGAGAAACTCGGTTACGGCACGATCTGGATCGGCGGCTCACCGCCCGCCGACCTCGAGGTGGCCGAACGCCTCCTCGACGCCACCGAGACCGTGGTCGTCGCCACCGGCATCGTCAACATCTGGACCGCTCCCGCCGACGAGATCGCCGCCTCCTACCACCGGCTCGAGGAGCGCCACCCCGGCCGCTTCCTGCTCGGGGTCGGCGTCGGCCACCCCGAGGCGCACGGTGAGACGTACCGCAAGCCGTACACGGCGCTGGTCGAATACCTGGACGTGCTCGACCGCGAGGGCGTACCCGCGGCGCGGCGGGTGCTCGCCGCGCTGGGACCGAAGGTGCTGAAGCTGTCCGCAGACCGGTCCGCCGGGGCCCATCCCTACCTCACCACCCCCGAGCACACCCGTGAGGCGCGCGACGTGCTCGGCCCGGACGTCGTGCTCGCGCCCGAGCAGAAGATCGTGCTGTCCACCGACGTCGCCACGGCCCGCGACGTCGGCCGCAAGGCCGTGGCCAACCCGTATCTGAAACTGCGCAACTACCGCGCGAATCTGGAACGCACCGGCTTCACCGCCGAGGAACTCGACAACGACGGCACCGACCGGGTCGTCGACGCACTCGTCGCGCACGGCGACGCGGAGTACATCGCGACCCGGCTGCGAGAGCACCTCGACGCCGGGGCGGACCACGTCGCGGTGCAGACCCTGCCGATGCGCGACGACCCGGTCCCGGCCCTGCGCGAGGTAGCCGCAGCTCTCGGGCTCTGACACCCGGACGGGACCGCGCCGGCCGGTGCGGTCCCGTCCTCCGCGGCGGGAGCGGTGCGGCGCCGATTCACCGGTCCCCGCTCCGGATCCGGACGCAGCAGAATCCCGGTTCCGGGGCAAGCTCGGTGTCGAGCTCGGCAGTGTCGAGACCGGCAGCCCCGAGCCCGGCGACGACCGCCTCGACCAGAGCGAGGTTCATGCCGCAGACCAGGTCGCGGTGTTCGCCGGCCAGCCGGTCGAAGGGGCAGTTCGCCAACCGGATCTGCCCGTCGCCGGACAGGCGCGGCTCGTAGCCGTGCCGGGCGAGCACCCGCGCCACGCCCTCGAGGCCGGCCGGTGCCTCGACATCGCCTCCGTTCGCGGGGCCGTCCGCCGGGGCCGGCTCCGCCGCGATCCGCCGTCCCCGCTCGGTGGCGGCGGCCCGCACCGCCTCCGCGACGGGCACCGACTCACGCATCGACCGCTCGATGGCAGTTGCCAGAATCTCCCCCGCCAGGTCGTAGCGACGCTCGGGCAGGGAGATCGATAATTCCTGCGACGAGCGCCGGTAGAGCTTCGACGGCCGTCCTGCGCCCGGGCCGGTCCGTCCCGAAAGCCGTCGGAACTCCGTCTCGAGCAGACCGTCGACGACGAGCCGGTCGAGATGGAATTTCGCCGCATGCACCGGCACCTCCACCGCGGCCGCCGCCTCCTCGCGCCCGACCGCGTCCGCCTGCGCGACGACGTAGCGGTAGAGCGAGCGCCGGACCGGGTCCGCCAGCGCCCCGATCCCTGCGGCCTGCTCCGCGAACTCGTCCTGCACGCTCGTCCTCCTTCTAAAAGAGAAACTTCTTGACGTAATCTACGTCACATATCTAAAATAGAGCCTACTCTCTTTTAGAAGTCAGGAGACTTCGATGAGCCCCTCACCTCTCTCCCCTGCCACATCCCCTCACACCCGCACCGACGCCGAGGTCGGAGCACGCCAGGCATTCATCCTCCTCCGGACCGTCTTCACCGTCGCTCCGATCGCCTTCGGCCTCGACAAGTTCACGAACCTGCTCACCGAGTGGGAGCACTATCTCGCCCCCTGGATCGACGACATCGTCCCCGGCACCGCCCACCAGGCCATGCTCGCGGTGGGAGCGGTCGAGATCCTCGCCGGCATCCTCGTCGCGATCCGGCCTGCGATCGGCGGCTACGTCGTCGCCGCATGGCTGCTCGGCATCATCGTCGATCTGCTCACCCTGGGCGGCTACCTCGACATCGCACTGCGCGACGTCGGACTGGCGGTCGCCGCCCTCGCCCTGGCCCGGCTGGCTACCGCCCCGGCCGCCCGGCGCAGAGTCGCCGCCGGCGCCCCGTGAATTCGAGCGGCAGGGCCACGGCGGACGCCGGCCGTGGATCTGCCGCTCCCGCACCCGAAGGTGAAATGCCATGGACTGGGCCGGATGGGCACTCTTCGGATCGCTGGCCACCACCGTCCTGACGGCGGTCATGATCGCCGCCCAACTGGCCGGTTTCAGCCGACTGGACCTGCCGTTGGTGCTCGGCACGGCCGTCACCCCCGACCCGGACCGCGCCCGGGTGGTCGGCTTCCTCGTCCACCTCGCGATCGGCCAGGGTTTCGCCCTGGGGTACGCCGCCACCTTCGCACTTCTCCATCAGGCGACGTGGTGGCTCGGCA
Source organism: Rhodococcus sp. P14 (assembly GCF_000256505.1). Taxonomy (NCBI): domain Bacteria; kingdom Bacillati; phylum Actinomycetota; class Actinomycetes; order Mycobacteriales; family Nocardiaceae; genus Rhodococcus; species Rhodococcus sp. P14. Next base: position 2,973 of record NZ_AJFC01000169.1, read on the forward strand.
TGGCGCTCGGCCTGCTGCACGGCGTCGTCGCCTTGACGGTCCTGCTGCCGCTGCTGCCGGGCGTACACCCACGTATGGCATCCCAGCGAGCCGGCCCGCGCAGCACCGCCGTCCTCGAACCGCCCGGCCTGCTCGGCCTGAACTACGGCGCCCAAACCCCGACCGTCGCCGTCGTCGCACATCTCGTCTACGGCGTCGCACTCGGACTGCTGTTGCAGGTGAACTGAAGTGACCTTCACGGCAAGCACTTTCGAACGGATCCGGGACGACGCGGCCGTGCCGTCCCGGATCGAGGACTACGGCCTGCTCGGCGACACCCGCACTGCGGCGCTGGTCTCCGAGGACGGATCGCTCGACTGGCTCTGCGTGCCGCGCTTCGACGCAGACCCCGTCTTCGGCCGGCTCGTCGGCGGGGCCCAGGCGGGGCGGTTCCGGCTCGGCCCCGACGGGCCCGCCCCTGTCGTCCGGCGCCGCTACCGGACGCACACCGCGACGCTGGAGACGACCTGGGATCTCGGCAACGCCCGGCTCACCCTGCGCGAGGCGATGATCGCGGAGGTGGCCGGGCGGCTGCTACCGGCGACGGTCCTGGTGCGGCAACTCTCTGCCGAGGGCGGATCTGTCCGAGCCGCAGTCGATTTCGACCCCAGGTTCGGCGAACGGCACCGCGCGCCCAAGGTTCGGCGGCGCGGTCCCGATCTCGTGTGCGAGTGGGGCTCGCTCGCCCTGTCGCTGGCCTGCGATCCCGGAACCTCGATCACGCCGGGCCGGCCGACCTCGATCCACGTGTCCCCGGGCCACCCGGTCACCGTCGTCCTGGCCGTGGCTCACCGCGAGCCGCTGATCCACCTCACTCCTGGCGCGGCGTGGGAGCTCGTGGCCGAGGACGAGGCACGCTGGCGGACATGGACGGCGGACATCGCTCACGACCTGCCCTACCGGGAGGCCGTCGTGCGAAGCCTGCTGACGCTGCGTCTGCTCACCTACTCTCCCTCCGGCGCACCGGTGGCCGCGCCGACGACGTCGCTGCCCGAACGGCCCGGGGGGATCCGGAACTGGGACTACCGCTACGCCTGGCCGCGCGACGCCGGCATCGGCGTCGCGGCGTTTCTCGGGGCCGGCAAGGTCGACGAGGCACGCGGGTTCCTCGGGTGGCTCCTGCACGCGAGCCGTCTGCAGCGACCCCGCCTGCCGGTCCTGTTCACACTCGACGGCCGGCCCGGACCCGCCGAACGCACCCTGGCGGGATGGCCCGGCTTCGCCGGCAGCGCCCCCGTGCGGTTCGGCAACGACGCGGCCGACCAGCACCAACTCGACGGCTACGGCTGGGTCGTCGACGCCGCGTGGGCGTTCGTCCGGACCGGCCGGTCGCTGAATTCCGAAACCTGGCGAATGGTACGCGGATTCACCGATCATGTCTGCGAACGGTGGCGCGATCCGGATGCCGGCATCTGGGAGATCCGCGCCGACGCCGCCCACCATGTGCACTCGAAGATGATGGCCTGGCTGGCCCTCGACCGTGCCCTGCGCATCGCCGAGACCCATCGCCTGTCCGCCCGTCGCCGCCGGCGCTGGCGCGCGGTGCGGGACGCCGTCGCCGCAGAGGTGCGCGATCGCGGTTTCGACCGGCTCGGAGACCGATACACCCGCACCTACGGCTCCCGCGACGTCGATGCCGCCCTGCTCGTGCTTCCCGTTCTGGGTATCGACGACCCGGACTCGCACCGGGTGCGGGGCACGATCGACGCGATCCGGCGCGAGCTGTCGGCCGGAGGCCCTCTGCTGTACCGGTATCCGCCCGGACAGGACGGACTGCCCGGAGGCGAAGGCGCATTCCTGCCGTGCTCCTTCTGGCTGGCCCAGGCACTGGCCCTCACCGGCCGGCGGGCGGAAGCCGAGGAGCTGTTCGAAACCCTGCTGCGGCACACCGGCGCCCTCGGCCTTCTTCCGGAAGAGGTGGATCCCGCCACCGGCGCCTTCCTCGGCAACTATCCGCAGGCGCTCACGCATGCCGCGGTCGTGCAGGCCGCCCTCGCCCTCCGGACCGTCCGATGAGCGGGACCGCCGGGACCTTCTCTCCCCGGCGCCGATGTGGAACAGTTTTCTCATGGCGATCCGCACGCTCGCCGCAGTCGCGACAGCGGTGAGTGCCTTCGTCCTGTATCGCCGGTGGCACCGGCGCTGGGGAGCGACGACTGCCGAGTGCGCCGGCCCGATGCCCGGCGACGACATCCTCTCCTCGGCGGCGTTCAGCGCGACCCGCGCCCTCACGATCGACGCGCCGGCCGAGTGCGTGTGGCCGTGGATCGTCCAGGTCGGCTACAACCGGGCCGGCTTCTACTCCTACGACCGTCTCGACAACCTGGGGCGGCCCAGCGCGACGACGATCGATCCGCGTCTGCAGTGCATCGAGGTCGGCGACGTGGCGGCGCCGATGGCGAGTCCGGCCACGGCGGCGACGTCCTTCCGGGTGCACTCCTTCGATCCGGGGCGCTACCTGGTGTGGGCGAAGCCGGATTCGACGTGGTCGTGGCGCCTCGATCCCGTCGACGGCGGGCGACGGACCCGGCTCGTGAGCCGGTTGCAGGCCGCCTACCGGCCCGCACCGTCGCTGCCGCTCACCGTCGCACTGATGGAACTGGCCGATTTTCCGATGATGCGCAGGATGCTGCTCGGCATCCGGGAGCGCGCCGAGCGCCTCGCGGCCCGCGAGTCCGCTCGTTCCTGGCAGGTTCGGGAGGACACATGACTCACACGACCGGCGACCTCGGCATGCTGCGGGCCGCGATGGAGGGGCCGGTGCTCGGACCCGGCGATCCGGACTACGACGAGGCCCGCAAGGTGTGGAACGCCGATATCGACCGCCGTCCGGCCGCGATCGCACAGTGCCGGAGTACCGCCGATGTTCAGGCGGCGATCGCCTATGCGACCGGGCACGGACTGGAGCTGGCTGTGCGCGCGGGCGCCCACAGCACCGCAGGCGCGTCGGTCGTCGACGACGGCCTCGTGATCGACCTCGGATCGATGGATCACGTCGTCGTCGACCCGGAGCGCAGACGGGCGCGGGTCGGTGGCGGCGCCCTGCTGCGTGATCTCGATGCCGCCACACAGGCCCACGGACTCGCCGTCCCGGCTGGGCTGATCAGTCACACGGGCGTCGCGGGACTCACGCTGGGCGGAGGAATGGGCTGGCTCACGCGGCAGGCCGGATTGACCATAGACAACCTCGAATCGGCCGAGGTGGTCACCTCCGACGGCCGGATCCTGCGCGCCGCCGAGGACGAGAATGCGGACCTGTTCTGGGCCATCCGGGGCGGCGGCGGAAACTTCGGTGTGGTGACGGAATTCGAGTTCCGCCTGCACGAGGCCGGTCCCGTCGTGCAATTCGGACTCCTGTTCTGGGGCCTGGATCAGGGCACCGAGGTGCTGCGGCTCGCCCGGGAGGTGATCGGTACGCTGCCGCGCGAGCTGAACATCGTGGTTGCCGGCGTGAACGCCCCACCGGCCCCGTTCGTGCCCGAGCAGTACCATCTGCAGCCCGGCTATGCCCTTCTGGTCACCGGTTTCGGAGCAGCGCAGACGCACGAGGACGTGCTGACGCGAATTCGGCGCGCTCTGCCACCGCTGTTCGAGTTCGTCACGCCGATGCCCTATCCAGACGTGCAACAGCTGCTCGACGAGAGCAACGCGTGGGGCTTCCACTGCTACGACAAGGGCTGCTACCTCGAAGCTCTCTCCGACGACGTCATCGAGACCGTGGTCGAGTTCGTGCCGCAGAAGACTTCGCCTCTGTCGCTCCTGTTGTTCTACCGGCTGGACGAGGCGTACTGCGAGACCGGGGAGGACGACACCGCCTTCGGCGGCGGACGGACGCCACGCTTCGCAGTCTTCATCATCGGCGTCTGTCCCGATCCCGCACTGCTGCCACCGGAGCGAGCCTGGGCCCGGTCCCTCTGGGATGCCCTGCGCCCGTATTCGGTCGGCATCGGCGCGTATGTCAACTCCATGACCGAATTCGAGCAGGACCGGGTGCGCGCCACCTACGGTCCGGACAAGTACGCGCGATTGGCCGAGATCAAGGCGAAGTACGATCCGCACAACGTCTTTCACCGGAATGCGAACATTGTTCCCGGCGTACGGCACGCGTGACACCGGGTGAACGTCCCAGCCGGATGCGACCGGACGACTACGCTCCCGTGGGCCGATACGGATCGGTGATCTCCCGGAGCAGGGTGAGCGCCTCGCGCAGCTGCTTCATCCGGCGCACGCCGAGGTGCTCGGTCCATTCGGCCTCGATCCGGGCCTCCTCGGCCCGGGCGACAGGGAGGGCCTCCGCGCCGCGCCGCGCGATCCGCACGAGTCGCGCACGGGCGTCGGTGGGGTCGACGGTGCGTTCGACGTAGCCGGCCCGCTCGAGCTGGTCGACGAGGAAACTCGCCGTCTGCTTGGCCACCTGGGCCTGCTCGGCGAGGTCCGTCAACCGCGTGCCGTCGGGCCCGATGCGGGCAGCCACCCGCGCCTGAGCGAGCGTGATGTCGTCGTAGCCGGCGCGCCGCAGCGCCGCGAGAATGCGGTTCTCCGCCGACCGGGCGGCGATGAACATCAGCAGGGCGGTATTGAGATCGTCTGCCATCCCACTCCTTGCAGATAGTCCGATTCTCGAACTATATTGGTACCAACATCGTACTTGTTGGCCCGCCCGGGAGGTGCGAGATGGCCGACGAAGCGCCCGTCGTGGACTTCTACTTCGACCCCGTCTGCCCGTACGCGTGGATCGCGTCCCGGTGGCTGCTCGAAGTGGAGCGCCGGCGGCCCCTCGATCTGAGATTCCATGTGATGAGCCTGAGGGTTCTCAACGAGAACCGCCCGGGCGATCCCGCCTATCTCGCCAACATCGAACGTTCCGCCGGTCCGTCACGAGTGGCCACCGCTGCCGCCGTCCAGTTCGGCGAGGCGGTCCTGCGGGACCTGTACACGGCATTCGGTGACGCGATCTTCGATCGGTGGCGCTACCCCGATCCGGACGAATATCGCACCGCGATGGCCGGTGCGCTCGAGCGGACCGGCCTGCCGGCCCGACTCTCGTCCGCGGGCGACTCGACCGAGTACGACGACGCGCTCCGCCGCAGTCACGACGCCGGGATGGCGCCAGTGGGCCGCGAGGCCGGCACGCCGACCGTCCACATCGACGGCGTCGCGTTCTTCGGTCCGGTGCTCAACTCGATTCCGCGCGGCGACGACGCCGTGCGCGTCTTCGAGGGCGCGCGATTGCTGTCCGGGTTCTCTGACTTCTTCGAACTCAAGCGCACCCGGACCCGCCCACCGGTGTTCCACTGACAAGAGGGGCCCCATGATGAACGAGGACGAAATCTGGGCCGCGATCGACAGCGCGCGAGGGCGCACGGCCGATCTGCTCGAACAGCTCTCCGACGACGAATGGGCGCAGCCCTCGCTGTGCGACGGCTGGACGGTGCGTGACGTCGCCGCCCACCTGACCCTGCAGCAGTTGACCGTCGGGGACGCCGTCCGGATCGCCCTGCGGCATCCCGGCCCGATGAATTCGATGATCCGTGCCGCCGCGCGCGACCGGGCGGCGCTGCCGACCGACCGGTTGATCGCGGACCTGCGCGCGACGATCGGCTCCCGCCGCCACAATGTGGGGCTGACCGCCTTCGAGCCCCTGACCGACATCCTCGTGCACGGCCAGGACGTCGCGATCCCGCTGCACCGCGACCTCGGGATGCCCGCGGACGCGGCGTCCGTGGTCGCCGCGCGGGTGTGGTCCCAAGGCGGCAGGGGCAAGGCCCGGGTCTTCCGCTCCCTTCCCCTGCGCGGCTACCGGCTCACCGCCACCGACGTCGCGTGGTCGGTCGGCGAGGGGCCGGAGATCCGGGGACCGATCTCCGCGATCCTGTTGCTGCTCACCGGCCGTCGCGCGGCGCTGCCCCGGTTGTCCGGCCCGGGTGTGGACGATCTGCGGGCACGGGTGGCGACCGGGTGATCCGGGTTCAGGACGAGCCGTCTCGCTCCCACGCCGCGGCGATCTCCGGGTATCCGGCCGCGATCTCGTCGAGCCGTTCGTCCGAGGCGGTCTCGATCTCGGTACGGTGCCGCTGCGCCGCCACGAGGGATCCGTCGAACTCCCCCGATGTCGGCACCGGACTCTGTTCGCCGGGACCCGGGGCACTCGTCTCCAGGGCTCCGATGATCTCGTCGAGCCGCTGAGCCACGAACCTGCGCTTGTCGTTGTGTGTCTCCATACGAACCGGCATACCCGGCTCGCTGCGCGTCACACCGCCGGT
>NZ_AJFC01000170.1:0-10121 GCF_000256505.1 Rhodococcus sp. P14
GCGTCACCCCGCCGGTTCGGCTCACCGAGTCCCGGCCTCCCCGGCGGCGGACAGGTCGACCTTCGCGGGTATCACGAGCCGGTGCGGGGAGTCTGCGCCCTCGGCGACGAGCGAGGCGTGCGTCGGCGGGTCCGACGGCACGTGCGCCGGGCGGCGACGTTCGAATTCGGCGCGCAGCACGGGCACGACGTCCCGGCCGAGGATCTCGATCTGCTCGAGCACCACGTCGAGGGGCAGGCCGGCGTGGTCCATGAGGAACAGCTGCCGCTGGTAGTCGCCCGCATAGTCGGCGAAGCCGAGGGTGCGTTCGATCACCTGCTCGGGGGTGCCGACGGTGAGCGGGGTGGTGGCGGAGAAGTCCTCGAGCGACGGTCCGTGACCGTAGACGGGGGCGTTGTCGAAGTACGGACGGAAGACGCGCTTGGCCTTCTCCTCGGTCTCGGCCATGAACACCTGGCCGCCCAGTCCGACGATCGCCTGGTCGGCGGCGCCGTGGCCGTACTGTTCGAACCGGGTGCGGTAGAGGCCGATCATCTGCTGGATGTGTTCGCGGTTCCAGAAGATGTTGTTGTGGAAGAAGCCGTCGCCGTAGAACGCGGCCTGCTCGGCGATCTCCGGCGAGCGGATCGAGCCGTGCCACACGAACGGCGGGGTGTCGTCGAGGGGCCACGGGGTGGAGGTGTAGCCGCGCAGCGGGGTGCGGAACGTGCCTTCCCACTCGAGGTCCTTCTCCCGCCAGAGCCGGCGCAGCAGGTGGTAGTTCTCGATCGCGAGCGGGATGCCCTGGCGGATGTCCTTGCCGAACCACGGGTAGACCGGGCCGGTGTTGCCCCGGCCCATCATGAGGTCGACGCGGCCGCCGGACAGGTGCTGCAGCATCGCGAAGTCCTCGGCGATCTTGACCGGGTCGTTCGTCGTGATCAGCGTCGTGGCCGTGGAGAGGATCAGTTTCTCGGTCTTCGCCGCGATCCAGCCGAGCATGGTGGTCGGCGACGACGGGACGAAGGGCGGGTTGTGGTGCTCACCGCTCGCAAAGACGTCGAGCCCGACCTCCTCGGCCTTCAGCGCGATCTCCGTCATGGCGACGATCCGCTCGTGCTCGGTGGGGACGCGGCCCGTGGTGGGGTCGCGGGTGACGTCGCCGATGGTGAAGATGCCGAACTGCACGGGTGCCTCCGTCTAATCGTTGATTACTCAACTATACGAACGGTGGGGGCTCGCCGGTATTCCCCCTCCGTTCGTTCCGTCCCCCGCCTGCACCTCGACGGTGCATGATCGGCGTCATGATCCGCACACTCGCGGTCGCCGGTCTCCTGGTGCTGGGCAGCAGTGTCGTCGCGAGTCCGCCGGCCTCCGCCGACGCGCCGACGGGCCCGCCCCAGAGCACCTTCGGCGCCGCGCTCGTCTACTCGCTCGCGCATCCCGGTGTCGTCCCGGCCGGGACGAACGACTTCGACTGCGTGCCTGTGCCGGAGCACCCCGAGCCGGTGGTGCTCGTCCACGGTTTCCTCGAGAACTCCTACGCCAACTGGGCCGGATTGGCACCGGCCCTGAAGACCGAGGGGTACTGCGTGTTCGCGCTCGACTACGGGGCAGCGCCGGGCGAGCCGTTCAAGGCGCGCGAGCCGATCCCGGACGCCGCCGGCGAACTGGCGACGTTCGTCGACACCGTCCTGGCCGAAACCGGTGCGGAGCGGGTGTCCATCGTCGGTCACTCCAAGGGCGGCGCCGTCCCCCGGTGGTACGTGCGGTTCCTCGGCGGGGCGGACAGGACCAGCCGGATCATCGGGCTGGCGCCGGCGAACTATCCGTCGCTCGGACCGCCGTCCGTCGCGCAGGACGCCGTGCTCGCCGCGCTCAACGCCGGCAGCGACACCGTCGAAGGGGTTTCGTACACGGTCGTCGCCACCAGATACGACCAGGTGATCATCCCCTACACAGCGTCGTTCCTCACCGGACCCGGCGCCCAGAACATCCTGCTGCAGGACGTGTGCCCGGCGAACACCGCCGACCACGTCTCGATCCCCTACGATCCCGTCGCCGAGCAGCTCGTGCTGGCCGCGCTGGACCCGTCCGCAGACCGGCCGATCGTGTGCTGACCACGGCCGCTACCCGCCGGGCAGGCGCCGCGTTCCGCCGATCACAAGCGTGATCTCGACGTCGACGTCGCGCAGACCCGCCTCGTCCAGGGCGTCACGCAGCGTCGCCGGATCCGCCTCCGGAGGCGGGCCGAGCGCCTCGATCCAGAGCACGGACTGCCGGAATCCGATGTCGGTGATCGCCCAGCCCTGCTCCTGGGCCCACCGCTCGGCGACCGGAGCGACGTCGGCCTTCAGCGTCTCCTGCCGGATCACCCGGGCGCTGGACAGACCCAGCGGCACCGCGACGACCACCACCGCGGCCACCACCGTGAGCAGGCTGAGGCCGCGCAGGTCCCCGACCTCGCGACCGGCGCGCCGCGCCGCCCCGCGCACACCCGAGAACAGGAAGACCAGCGTGCCGGTGGCGACGATCGCCGCGACATTCGTGGCGAACAGCAACAGCGCCCCACCGGCCTGCCGCGGCGCGTCGGACTCGAGGGTCAGGCCCACCACCGCGAGCGGCGGCACCAGCGAGATGGCGATCGCCACCCCGGGCAGGGCGTCGGACACATCGCGCCGCACCAGCGCGAACGCCCCGACCGCGCCCGTGGCCAGGGCCGCGACGAGATCGATCAGCCGCGGTGCCACCCGGCCTGCCACCTGGCTGTTGTTCTCGGCGAGCACATCCAGAGGGTCGAGCAGGCCCACCGCGTATCCGGTCGCCACCACCGCGGCCGCTCCCGCCGCGACGAGCAACGCGGAGGCGACCAGATTGCGATGGTCGTTGAGCACCACCGCCAGGGCCGTCCCGACGATCGGCGTCATCAACGGAGCGACGATCATGGCGCCGATGACGGTGGCGGTGGAGTCCGCGACGACGCCCGCCGAGGCGATGACCGAGGCCAGCACGAGCAGGGTCCAGAACGTCGCGCGCCGCGACCGTGGCCGGGCGTCCTCGGACAGGAACAGCGTCGCGGTCATCCGCTCGATGTCCTCGGTGGTGAGTCTCACGGAAGCCTCCCGGGTGCGTCGTGTCGCGAGTGCATCACAGCAGACGCCGGCCGCCCGCGCGATCGGGACACCGGTCCCTTCCGTCCGGGACACCGGTCGCGACACGATGTCCCGCACCGGACGGAGGAGGACGCACGCGGTGACGACGGACGAGGCGGTGACGACGGACAAGGCGGCGACACGACCCTCGACGCTGATCGCTGCCCTCCCGCACCGCTACCGCGCCGTGCTGCACCTGCGCATCGCGTGTGGCCTGTCGATCACCGACACGGCTCGTGCCCTGAACACCGATGCCGCCTCCGTCCGGCTCGCTCAGCACCACGCCCTGAACCTGCTCCGGCACCAGCTCGGGCACTTCCGGAACATGTCAGACCCCCGGCGCACACTGATCACAGAACCGGGGACCACCTCGCCCGGACGTACCGAGGAGGAGCGAGTGTCATGGACACGGGGTGTGGGGCCTTCTTCAGCTGGACCTCACGACGGGTGACGTTGCCGCGCTGCCTGCGTGCCGTCGCGGCGGGAACGCAGCAGTCCGGGCTGACTCTCGATCGGCGGCTCGCCTCGGACACCGTCCGCGGCCGCCTGCTGGCCTATCACGATGCCGACGACGACGCCGACTACGTGGCCCTGCTCATCGGCGACGTGGCCGGATCGGACGACGTGCCCGTTCGGATCGTCGACGAGGAGCGGCTTCTGATGGAAGGTGCGCGCAGCACCGAGCCGGCGGAGATTCTCGTGGGCACCTCCGACGACCGCGACCCGGACGCCGAGCGGCGCGAGCTCGACCGGCAGCTGTGCCTGGGCGGCCCGGTGCGTTCCATGCTCGCGCATTCCGGTGCGCGCTCGGTCACCGTGGACTGGTGCGCGGTGGCGGCCGCGTAGCTCGTGCGGAAAGGCTTGACCTCGAGTCGACTCGAGGTTGAACGATGGGCGACGTCAGTTCATCGGCTCTTCCGGAGGACATCATGAGTGTTGTCAAGCCTCTCGACCGCACCGCCACGCCGACCCTGCCCGCGTTCTCGCTCAATCGTCCGATGGCGGTGCTCGTCCCGGTCGTCGTGGCTCTCGTCGCCAACATCGCCCTGTGGCTCGTCGGCCTCGCCGCCGGCGGCACGTTCGAGGTCACCAACGGTGACACCGTCGAAAGCGCCGCCCCGGGTGGCGTTCTCGTCATGACCGTCGTCCCGCTCACCGTGGGCATGGGTCTCGCGGCGCTGCTCAGCCTGCGCTGGTTCGGCATCGTCCGCGTCGCCGAGGTCGTGGGCGCGGTGGCCGCGCTCGGCACGATCGCGTCGACGATCGTCGCCGACTTCGACACCCCGAGCACGATCACACTCTCGCTGATGCACGTGGTGATCGCGATCGTCGTCGTCGGGGGGCTCGAGGCGATGCGCAACCGCATTGCAGCCCAGCGGTAGTCGCGCAGCGACGCCACCCGTCCGGGGTCACCGGCTCGAAGGTCCCGATTGTCGAGGGACCTTCGAGCCGCCGCCGGCCCCTCCGTCGGCGGTGACCTACGGCACGGCGGCCGATGCCTCTTCCGTTTCTCCCCAGGGACTTTCGCATCGAACCGCGTGCCGGCTGCAGGTGGTGCCGGTTCCACGGGCGGCGCCGGCGTTTCGTCCGCAGCCGCCGTCCACAGGACCGAAGCACCCGACCGGCAGGGACGTACGTCCCGAGATCCGTTTCCCGGTAATCCGTCCGGCCCACACGGCGATTCGCAACGCGGCCGGTTCCGTGGAATTCCACGTCCGTCGCGTCTCCGGCGGGTGGGTGAGCCCGTACATCGTCGGCCATGCCCGCGTCGGCGAGACGTGGGTGCTCGGCTCCGGGGACTGGTCGGGGCACGACGTGCAGATCGCCGGCCCGCCCGCCATGATCCAGGCGACCGAGTTCCGGCTGCAGGCCGCCGGCGTGCCCGCGGACCGCCTCCGCCACGACCCGCTCTACTGACCTCCGCGCCCGCTCAGGACCGGTTGAGCCGCGCGATCCGGCCGCTGAGAACCGTGGCGAACGCGCACCACACCGCGTACGGACCGAGCGCGGCCCCTGCCGCCGGCTTCGCGACGGCGGCGCGGCGCGCCAGGTCGGCACTGCTCACCGCGAGCGCTCCGGCGACCACCGTCGCCGGCACGAGCCGGTGCGCCTTGAAGAACACCCACGACCAGGACGCGTTGAGCACCAGATTCACCGCGAGGGCGGCCCGATAGTAGGTGGCCTCGTCGACCCGCGCCTCCGATTCGAGTTCGTCGATCGCCACCGCGGAACTCACCGCGATGTCGGCGTACAGCGCCGTCCACACGACGGGAAAGACCGCACCCGGCGGCTGGAACGACGGTTTGCGCAACCGCCGGTACCACCGCGTGTCCACGTCCCGCGAGGCGATCGATCCCGCCACCGCCGTCGCGGCGGTCGCCGCGGTCGTTCCGAGCAACGTGCGGCCGAACATGCTGGACATACCTGCTCTCCTCACTCTCGCCGTCGGCGAGGTCGTCACATCGCGTTGTCGGGGATCTGGGGGAAGGGCCGCTGCGGATGCGGGGGCGAGGGCTCGGGATCCGGTTCCGGCGGGAACGGCGGCTGCGGCTCCGGTGGGGTCGGCACCGGATTCGGCTCCGGCGGGAACGGTGACGGCGGCGTGGGCGTCGGTGGGACGGGCGGGGCCGGCTCGGGCGAGCCCGGCCCCGTGTCCGGGTCCGGTGTGGTCAGGCAGGGTGTGGTCAGGCAGGGGGTGGTCATGGCCGGTCCCTTCCGATCATCGGCGAGCGCTGTTCCGGGCATACCCGGAGCCGCGGCGGCGCAATCCCAGTGGGGCGGCGGACGGCGCCCCGTGCTCCGCCCGCGGACCCCAGCGGAAGGTGCGCGTCGCGACGAGCGCGGCGGCGACGAGCCAGGCAGCCATCACCGCGATGGCGCCCCACAGGATCCGGGGACCGGACGGATCCAGGGCTGCGGCAAGTGAATTCGAGAAATGCTTCAACGGAAAGGCCGATCCCACCGTCTGCATCCAACCGGGGGTGTCGCCGAGGAAGAAGATGTCGGAGAAGAACGCGAGCGGGAGGAGGATCGCGAGGCCGACCGCGGAGACCGCCTTGCTGCTCGGCAGCACCGCAGCGAGAGCGAAACCGCACGCAGCCAACGTCGCGGTGCCGAGCACCACCACAGCGGCGGCGAGGAACACGCCGGGCCACGTGAGGACGAGGCCGAAGAAGACGACACCGACGGCCACGACCAGAACTGCGGTGACCAGGGCAATCCACAGCGTCGACACGGTGTGCCCGGCCATGAAACCGACCGGCCCGAGCGGGGTGCCGCGCAGCCGCTTCAACACCCCACGGTCCCGGGCCCGCACCACCGCCTCGGGCATGTTGACGAAGGCGGTGACCGCTGCGCCCCACGCCGCCATGCCCGCCGCCGAGGACAGTTCCGGCGGCACCCCGTCGGCGGCGGCACCGTCCGGCAGCACGGCCATGATGAAGGCGTACAGGCCGACCGGCAGGGCGACGGCGAAGAAGACCCATCCCGGGTCGCGCGCGGCCGCTCGCGTGGCCCAGCCGACCTGGCCGAGGACCAGCCGGGCCGTGGAGGGCCGTCCGGGCGCGTCGGCATCGACGGCCCGGTCCCGTCGCGACGCAACAGCCGGGGCGGGCGCGCGCCCGGTGCCGCCCCGCGCGGGGTCCCAGCCGAAGGCGCGCACCGCGACGAGGGATGCGGCGAGCGTCCACGCCGCCATCACAGCCAGCGCACCGGGATCCCAGCCGCCGCCGGAGGCGAACGGATCGAACTGCCCCTGCAGCGCCTCGTTGAACGGCTTCAGCGGGAAGACGGCCGCGATCGAATCCGCCCACCCCGGCAGGTCGCCGACGATGAAGAGCCCCGAGAGGAACCCGAGCGCCACGGCGCCGGCGATCGACACGGCCTCCGCGACGGCGGCGGACGGGGACAGCGCGGCCACGGCCAGCCCGAGCGCCGCGAAACAGGCGATCCCCACGGCGATCGTCACGACGGTGGCCGGTGCGGTGCGCCACAGGATCTGCACGTCGTAGGCGAGCGCCCCGACGATCAGCATCGTCAGCACCGAGCACAACGCGAACACCACGGCGCCCCCGACGCGGCCGGCGAGGTAGATCCAGGCGGGCAGGGGGGTTCCGCGCACCCGCTTCAGCACCCCCTGCTCCCGCGCGGTGGCCAGTGCCGTCGCCACGGTCGGCCAGGCGGCGTAGAGCACGCCCATCACCACAGCGGTGGGCGTGACGAACTGCATCACGCGCACGCCGCTGTCCTCGTCCACGGTGGCGTTACCGGCAAGGAACCCGATGACGACCAGCCAGGTGAGGGGGAACAGGAAGGTGAAGACGAAGACGACCCGCACACGCCACAGGTCCACGACGGTGTGGCGCAGCTGCTCGGCGAGCAGGCCGGCCGCGGCCGGGCGCCCGGTCCGTGCGGCGGTCCCGGGGAAGCTCACGACGACACCTCCGCCGAGCGGGCGATCTCGCGCCGCAGGTCGTGCCGGGCCACCAGCTCGAGGTAGACGTCCTCGAGCGACGGGCGGGCGACGGTCAGGGCGGGCAGTTCGAGTCCGCGGTCCTGGGCCCAGCCGGTGAGCCGACGCAGCGCCGCGGTCGGGGTGGACGTGCGGAGCTGCCACTCCGCGCCGTCGGTGGCCAGCGGTCCGCCCAGGTCGGGCAGCTCCGACGGTGCCGCGCCGGGCGGCAGTCGGAAGCTCACCACGGCGGCACTGCCCTGTTCGCCGCCGATCTCGCCGGGCGTACCCACGGCGATCATCCGTCCGGCGACGACGATGCCCACCCGGTCCGCGAGATGCTCGGCCTCGTCCATGTAGTGGGTCGTGAGCAGGACGGTCTTGCCCAGACCGCGCAGGGCCTCGACGAGATCCCAGGCGCGGCGCCGGGCGGCGGGATCGAACCCGGTGGTGGGTTCGTCGAGGAACAGCAGTTCGGGATCGCCGACGAGGCCGAGCGCCAGGTCGAGGCGACGCCGCTGACCGCCGGACAGGGTCTCGACTTTCGCGTCGCGCTTGTCCGACAGGCCCACGAGATCCACGACATCGTCCACGTCCAGCCGGCGCGGATACAGGGACCGGTAGTGACGGACGAGTTCCCGGACGGTGAAGTGCTCCTCGAAACCGGCTTCCTGCAACACGATTCCGATACGTTCGCGAAAGTCCCGTCCCCCGGCCTCCGGGTCGAACCCGAGCACGTCGACCTCTCCGGACGTGCGCCGCCGGTGTCCCTCGAGAATCTCGACGAGGGTGGTCTTGCCCGCGCCGTTCGGTCCCAGCAGCGCGAAGACCTCACCGGCCCGCACCGCGAACGACACCCCGTCGACGGCCCGCACGTCTCCGTAGTGCTTGTGCAGATCCGTGACCGTGACGACATCCATGCGACTCCTCCCCATCGGTCCCATCGTGCGCGTGCGGCGGGATGCCCGCACCCCGAACGCCCCGCGGGCTCACCGTCGGCGACGGCGAGCCCGCTTGTACACGGAGTCGACCACGAGGACCGCGGGGATGCCCAGCAGCGCGACACCCAGCGCCTCGAGCGGCGGAACCGCATGGCCCAGCACGTCGGCGACCGGGACGACTCCCAGGAAGACGACGAGGGCGACGAGCTCGACGAGAACAGCCCACAGCAGCAACCGGTTCGAGCCCCACCCGAGCTGCCACGGCGGCCGGGACGCGCTGCGGCAGGCGAACGCGGTGCCCACCTGCCCCAGGACGACCGCGGCGAACGCGGCGCCCGAGGCCGCGAGAAGCGCCGGACCGGTGGGAAATTCACCTCCGGGACGCCAACCCGCGACGAGCAGCGCGACGAGGAACGCACTCATCTCGACGATCGCCTCGACCGGTCCGAGAACCCCGAACACCCGGACCAGCAGGGTCCGGTCGACGAGGTGCCGACGCTCCGGTGGCCGCTTCAGCGTGTCCCGGCTCGGCGGTTCACCGCCGAGGGCCAGCGCCGGCAGCAGATCGGTGCCGATGTCGATGCACAGGATCTGCAGCACCCCCAGGGCGAGCGGAAACTGCCCGCCCGACAGTCCCCACAGCGCGAACGGCGTCAGTTCCGCGACGTTGGAGGTCAGGTGATAACTGAGGAAGCGGCGGATGTTGGCGTAGGTGGCCCGGCCCTGCTCGACCGCGGTGAGGATGGTTGCGAAGTCGTCGTCGAGCAGCACCAGGTCCGCGGCCTCGCGCGCGACGTCGGTGCCGCCCTCGCCCATCGCCACCCCGATGTCGGCCTGCCGCAGGGCCGGTCCGTCGTTGACACCGTCGCCGGTCATCGCGACGACGTGACCGCGGTCCTGCAGGGCCTTCGCGACGCGCAGCTTCTGCTCCGGAGAGACCCGGCTGATCACGACGCCGTCGCGATCGAGGAGGGCACCGAGCAGCTGATCGTCGTCCGGCAGATCCTTGCCCTGCACCACCTTGCCCTCTGCGCCGAGCAGGCCGATCTCGCGGGCGATGGCGCGGGCCGTCTCCGGGTGGTCACCGGTGAGCATCGCGACCTTGATGCCGGCGCCGCGCGCGGCCCGCAGCGCGGCCGGGACGGCGATCCGCGGCGGATCCTCCATGCCCAGCAGGCCGAGGAGCTCGAGGTCGCGTTCGGCGAGTTCGGGGTCGGTGAGCGCGCCGGAATCGCTCAGGGTCCGGCGGGCGACGGCGAGCACCCGCAGGCCCCGCGACGCCATGTCCGCGAGCGCCTCCTCCGCCCGGTCGACGAGCTCGCCCGGCTCGGCGCAGCGCGGAAGCACCGCGTCCGGGGCGCCCTTGAGAAGCAGCCGCCCGCCCACGATCACCGATTCGCGGCGGCGCCGGGGATCGAACACGAACCGGCGGGTGACCGGCCCCGGCTGTGCGCCGGGACCGGCGAGACGGGCCGCGAACGCGGCGATCGCCGCCTCCATCGGGTCGCCGACCGCCCGCCACTCGTCGTCGTCGAGGGTGATTCCGCCCTTCGAGGCGGCCGCGCCGGCGAGACCGGCGGGGGGGGGCGCCCCCCCCCC
>NZ_AJFC01000171.1:0-20334 GCF_000256505.1 Rhodococcus sp. P14
GGCCGGTCACCGCACCGGTGGGCGCATACCCCTCCCCGCGCACGGCGACGGTCCCGGCCGGGGTCCACGCCTCGACGACGTTCATCTGGTTCTGGGTGAGCGTGCCCGTCTTGTCGGTGCAGACGAACGTCGTCGCACCGAGGGTCTCGACGGCCTCGAGGTTGCGCACCAGCGCGTTGTCGCGGGCCATGCGCTGCGCCCCCATCGCCAGCGACAGCGTCACGGTGGGCAGCAGCCCCTCGGGCACGAGGGCGACGGTGATGCCCACCGCGAAGAGGAAGGCGTCCTGCCAGGAGATCCCCACCAGGAGAGACACGGCGAAGAACACCGCGCCGACGCCGACGGAACCGAAGGCGAGCGTCCGGACGATGCGCTGGATCTCCCGATCGAGCGGGCCGGGTGGACGTCGCACCGACGTGGTCAGGGCTGCGATACCGGCGAGGCGGGTGTTCGCACCCGTGGCTGTCACGATCCCTTCGGATTCGCCCTCGGCGACGAACGTTCCGGCGAACACGGCCGCGCCGGCCGTGCGGAGCACCGGTTCGCTCTCCCCGGTGAGGGTGGATTCGTCGAAGGTGCAGCGGCCCGCGACCACAAGGGTCAGATCGGCCGGGACCCGGTCGCCGCCGGTGAGCACGACGACGTCGCCGACCACCAGGTCACGGGCGTCGACCGTGCGCAGCGCCCCGTCCCGGCGCACCACGATGGTGGTGGGCAACAGCTCGCCGAGGCGCTCGGCAGCCTTCTCCGCGCGTTCCTGCTGCACGAAGGCGAAAATGCCGTTGACGACGATCACCACGATCACGGCGATGCCCAGCTCCGGCATGCCCGCGACGAACGCGAGGGCCGAAGCGAACCACAACAGCAGCGCGAAGAAGTGCGTGAGCTGCGCGATCAGCCTGCGCCACCACGGCACTCGCCGCGCGGCGGGGAGCTGGTTCGGGCCGTCGCGGGTCAGCCGCGCGGCGGCCTCACTTCCGGTGAGACCGCCGCCGGGGAGCACCTGCGGACCGGAATGTGCCTGCACACCGCCTCCTCGCCCACCCGGGATGCGTCACCGCGACCGGGGTCGGCCCCCGTCGCGGCAGGCCCAGCGTATCGGCACGGGGGCCGTCGCGGACGCGACTGCGCCCCACCCGTCGCGGACGCGACTGCGTCCCACCCGTCGCGGACGCGACTGCGCCCCACCGCCACGATGCCGGTGGGGCGCAGGGGACGAGCCGTCAGGCGTGCTCGAGGCGGATACCCTTGGTCTCCCTCATGAAGACGCAGGCGATGCCGGTCAGCACGCACAGCACCATGATGTACACGCTGAACGCCCATCCGAGGCCGCGGCCGATCAGGAGCTGATTCAGGTACGGGGCGGTTCCACCGAACACCGCGACGGAGAACGAGTACGCGAAGCCGATCGCCTGGGTCCGCAGCCGGGTGGGGAAGCTCTCCGACAGCGTCGCCGACAGCACCGACGCGGGGACGGACACGACGAGCAGCGCGACGGTCGTCGCGACGAGCAGGGTCCATCCGGCGGAGGAGATCATCATCGTCAGCGGCAACTGCAACACGAGCATGAGGCCGGCGAACGCGAACAGCATCGGGCGGCGGCCGATCCGGTCGGACAGCATGCCCCAGAAGGGCAGGGAGACGGGCGCGATCGACTGGGCGATCACCGACATCCAGTAGGCGACGTCGGGGTCCATCCCCTGCTGGGTGATGGCGTAGGTGGAGACGTACGACGTCCAGGTGTAGTGGGCGGCGGTGATGCCGGAGGTCATGCCGATCATCAGCAGGATCGCGCGGACGACGGTCTTGCGCGGGATGCGCGGCTGCTCGTCCTGCTCCTGGTGGGCGTCGAACACGTCGCTCTCGTCCATGCTGCGACGCAGGTACAGGGCGACCAGGGCCAGGCAGGCACCGATGAGGAACGGGATGCGCCAACCCCATTCGGCGACGGCGGTTTCGGAGAGCGACGAGGTGACCGCGCCGCCGATGCTGTAGGCAAGGACCGAGCCGCCGAAGATCGCGATGAAGGCGACGCTGCCCCACATGCCGCGGCGGTGCGGCGGGGCGATCTCGCCGACGTACGAGTAGGCGGTGGCCGATTCACCGCCGTGGGCGAAGCCCTGCATGATCCGCGCGGCGAGCAGGATCAGCGACGCCCACGCCCCGATGGACTCGTAGGTGGGCATGATGCCGATGACGAGGCTGCCCGTCGCCATCATGAGCATCGTGGTGACGAGGACGAACTTGCGGCCCCGCCGGTCGGCGATGCGGCCGAACACGATGCCGCCGAGGGGACGCATGAGGAAACCGACGGCGAAGACCGCGAGCGTCGACAGCAGCGCGGAGATCGGATCGGAGTTGTTGAACATCACCGCGGCGATGAACGGGGCGAAGACCGCGTAGGCGCTCCACTCGTACCACTCGAGCACGTTGCCGACCGCGCTGGCGAACAGCGATTTCTTCTTCGAGGCCAGGGTGGGCGCGGTGTCGACCGCACCCCGGGGGTTCCGGACGTCGGTGTTCACGTCGTATCTCTTTTCGTTCGCGGGAGCAGTGGCCGAATGTCACATCGGTTCGATGTGACCGAACCCGTGTGACATTCGGTCACGCCGGAGGGGACGGACCGTCAGGCGGTCGGGGTGGGGATCGTGCGGTCGCGCAGGTCGCTGCGCCGGATCTTGCCGGTCTGGGTCTTGGGGAGGTTCTCGACGATGTGGACCCGGCGGGGCCGCTTGTAGGCGGCGAGGCGGTCGCGGACGAAGTCCACGAGCTCGCGCTCGGTGGCGTGGGCGTCGCGTTCGAGCGACACGTACGCCACCACGGATTCGCCCTGGTAGTCGTCGGGCTGACCGACGACGGCGGCCTCGTGGACGGCGGGGTGCTCGTAGAGGGCGTCCTCGACCTCGCGGGGCCACACCTTGTATCCGGAGACGTTGATCTGATCCTTGAGGCGGTCCACCAGGTAGACCCAGCCGTGCCGGTCGATGATCGCGCCGTCGCCGGTGCGCAGCCGTCCGCCGGGCAGGGTGGAGGCCGATGCCTCGGGCTTGCGCCAGTACCCCGAGATCACCTGCGGGCCGGCCAGTTCCAGTTCCCCCTGCGTGCCGGGTTCGACGGCGGCACCGTCCGCGTCGACGACCCGCGCATCGATCAGGGGCAGCGGGACGCCGATCGCGAGGGTGCCGCTGGCGGGGTCCACGGGTGCCCGCCGCCCGGGGGGCACCGCGATGACGCCCGAGGACGTCTCGGTCATCCCGTACGCGTTGTGGATGTACTTGCCGAACTTCGCTTCGAACTTCTCCACGGTCGCGGGCGGGATCGGTGCGCCGCCGGAGTAGAGGGTCTTGACCGACGCGAAGTGGCGGGCCTCGGCGCCGGGGGTTTCGTACAGGGCGTTGAACACCGTGATCGAGCCGATCGTGAACGTGACCCCGTGCTCGACGAGGGCCTCGAGCGCGACCTCGGCATTGAAGCGGTTGGCGAAGACCAGGGTGGTCGGGTGCACCAGCGCCAGGGTGGCGTTGATGACGGCGCCGGTGATGTGGAACAACGGCGCGACGGCGAACACCGCGTCGCCGGCGGTCAGGCCGACGAAGGAGCCGAAGGTGGTGGCCACGGCCAGCACGTTGGCGTGGGTGTTCATCGCGCCCTTCGGCGGTCCGGTGGTGCCCGAGGTGTAGGCGAGCAGGGCGACGTCGTCGCCGGTGATCTCGACGGGCGACGGCCGCCGGCCCCGGTGTTGTTCGATCAGCTCGACGAGGTCGCCGTCGGGCGCGGCCACGGCACGGTCCGTCGTCGGGAAGACCCGTGCGTCGTCGCGGCTCTGGAAATCCAGGTCGCTGGTGCTGACGATCCAGCGCACCGAGCTGTCGCGCACGGTGTCCGCGGTCTCCGCGACGGCGGTGTCGGCGCACACCATGCCGACGATCTCGGCGTCGTCGACGAGGCGGCGCAGTTCGGCTCGCCGGTACATGGGGTTGAGCACGAGCGCCGCGGCGCCGAGTTTCCACAGCGCGAGCAGGGTCAGCGCATACTGGGGGATGTTCTGCAGGTAGATGCCCACACGGTCGCCGCGCCGCACCCCGCGAGCGGCGAAGGCGACGGCGAGAGCGTCGGAGAGCTCGTCGGTCTCGCGGGCGGTCAGCACACCGTCGAAGTAGGCGATGGCCTTGCCGTCGGGGTCGGCATCCACGCGGGCGCGCCACGCGTCCACCAGGGAGACGAACGGCACCACCGGCTCGGGGTCGAGTCCGTTCGGGTAGAGCGCGGTCCAGGGGCGCATCTGGGACGTCACGACGCAGTTCCTTCCACTCGACTGCGGGGCCTTCCACCGCCACGACCGATCGCTCGGTCGGTAAGCGGTCTGTCAGTAGTGTCGTGGGCCACACAACCGCGTGTCAAATCGGACAGGACACACCCGTGGCGTCCGCATGCGGGCCCTGGCCTGGGCATTCCCGGAGTGGGAGAATCGGAGATCGAACGACCCCCGGCGCGCGACGCGACGAGCGGTCGGAAATCGTCGGTGGGCGGTCGAGAACCGCACGTCGGTACGAGCGGACACGGCTGACGGAAGGCCGAGACGATGGACGACGTGGACACCCGGCACGCGCAGGTTCTGCTCGAATGGGACAGCGGCCGCGCCGGCTACGACCCCGGAACGACGGTGCACATCGGCCGCGACCGATCGATGGATGTCACCCTCGAACACCCGGTGGTCTCCCGCGAACACGCGCTCCTGCAGTGGGAGGACGGCTGGTATCTCGTCGACTCCGGCAGCAAGAACGGGCTCTTCGTCGACGGCCGCCGGGTGGAGCGGATCCGGGTGACCGGCACGGTCGTCGCCCGCCTCGGCGACCGCGCCGAGGGACCGGACCTCCGGATCTCCGTCGCCGAACCCGAGGCGACCCGCGAACGCCGCGGGGGTCTGCTCGACCAGCTGACCGCGGTCCGGGCCGGCGAGACCCGCGGGGCGCGGCGCCGGACCCGCCGCGCGCCCCGCACCGGCGACGTGTCGATCGGCCGCGCCGCCGACAACACCGTCGTCGTCGACGACGTCCTGGCCTCCCGCCAGCACGCGGCCCTGCGCACCGGGCCGACCGGCCTCGAGATCGAGGACCTCGGCAGCGTCAACGGCACGTTCGTCGCGGGCACCCGCATCGATCACGCCGTCCTCGCCGAGGGCGACGTCGTGACGATCGGCAACACCGACCTCGTCGTCCGCGACGGCACCCTCGTCCCGCGGGAGAAGACGGCGGCGGCCACGACCGACGGGCTGCGCGTGCGCGCCGTCGGACTGACCATCGACGGGAGCCGGCGACTGCTGCACGACGTCACCCTGGCCGCGCCGCCCGGCACGCTCACCGCCGTCATCGGCCCCTCCGGTGCCGGCAAGTCCACCGTGGCCAAGATCGTCTCGGGCACCGGCAGTCCCACCGACGGGGTCGTGGAGTTCGACGGCCACAGCGTGCACGCCGAATATCAGGCGCTGCGCTCCCGGATCGGCCTCGTCCCCCAGGACGACGTGCTCCACCGGCAGCTCACCGTCCGCGAGGCCCTCGGTTACGCCGCCGAACTGCGGCTGCCGCCGGACACCACCCGCGCCGACCGCGAGGAGGTGATCGCCCGGGTGCTCGGCGAACTGCAGCTCACCGAACACGCCGGCACCCGGGTCGACCGCCTCTCCGGGGGGCAGCGCAAGCGCGCGTCGGTCGCCCTCGAACTGCTCACCGGGCCGTCGCTGCTGATCCTCGACGAACCCACCTCCGGCCTCGATCCGGCACTCGACCGGCAGATCATGACCACGCTGCGCCGCCTCGCCGACTCCGGCCGGGTCGTCCTCGTCATCACCCACTCCCTGTCCTACCTCGAACTGTGTGATCAGGTGCTGCTGCTCGCTCCCGGCGGCAAGACCGCCTATGTGGGGCCGCCCGGCGAGGTGGGCACCGCGCTCGGCAGCTCCGACTGGGCCGAGATCTTCGCCCGCGTCGCCGCCGAACCCGACGCGGTGCACGCCGAGCACCTCGCCCGCAGTGCGACCGTCGACCATCCACCCGCCGCGGCCCCCGGCCCGCTGGGCCGACCCGCCCACACCTCCCGTCGCAGACAGCTGAGCACCGTCGCGCGGCGGCAGATCCGGTTGATCCGCGCGGACCGCGGCTACCTGATCTTCCTGTCGCTGCTGCCGTTCATCCTCGGCGGGCTGTCGATCCTGGTGCCCGGCAGCGACGGATTCGGCCCGCCGAGCCCGGGTGCGGATCCGGGCGAGCTGGCGTTCATCCTCATCCTGCTGATCCTCGGGGCCTGCTTCATGGGCTCGTCGCTCACCGTCCGGGACCTCGTCGGCGAACGGATGATCTACCACCGCGAACGCGCCGCCGGGCTCGCACCGTCGGCGTACCTGATCGCGAAGATCGTGGTGTTCTGCGCCGCCGCGATCGTGCAGTCGTTCGTGCTGGTCCTCGTCGTCCTGGTCGGCAAGGGCGCCCCCGGTGCCGGCAGCGTGATTCCTTCCGGCAGCGTCGAACTCGTCGTCGATATCGCCCTGACCACGTGTGCCTGCGTGGTGGTCGGCCTGGCCCTGTCGGCCGTCGCCCGGTCCGGTGAACAGGTGATGCCGCTGCTCGTCGTGACGGTCATGGTGCAGCTCGTGCTCAGCGGTGGCCTGATCCCCATCACCGGGCGCGCCGCGCTCGCCCAGCTGTCGTGGCTGTCGCCGTCGCGGTGGGGCTACGCCGCGACCGCCTCGACCGTCGACCTGCGTGCCAAGGACCCGACCGCCGAGGCCGACGTGCTGTGGCAGCACGCCCCGTCGTGGTGGCTGCTCTCCGCCGGGATGCTGCTCCTCCTCGGCATCGTCTACGCCACGTTCACCTACACCCGGTTGCGGCTGCGCGCCCGGTGAGCGCGATGCCGATATCTCACACGACGACGAGCGCGACGGCGACCGCGACATCGAGCACGGCGCAGAACTCGGCGAAGGAACGGTCCACGGTGACCCGGAGCCGATGGTGGACGAGATCCCACACGCCGTGCAGGAACCATCCGGCCGCGACGAGGTACCGGGCGAGGTCCGGATCGGCGGCGAGCGCGACCAGGCCGAGCACCCCGAAGGCGACCATGCCGGCCACCTGGACGAGGAAACGGCGGTCGCGCAGCCGGCCGCGCACCGCGCCCACGACGATCACGACCGCCGCCGCGGCGCCGATCAGCACCGTCGACGGCACGACGTCCAGCGCCCGCAGCACGAACCACACCGTGTAGGAGGCCGGGAACACCACCCATACCGCACGCGGCCGGCCCAGCACGGCCGTGACGAGATACAGGAACGGCAGCAGCATCATCATCTCGGTGAGGATCTCGACGCTCGCCTCGGCGGGCGTGCCGATCAGGGCGAACGCCAGAGCCGCGACCGTCGGCCAGCGCTGCACCAGGAAGGCCGGACCGGCCGGGCGGCGCGATGCGGGGCGGGCCGTGCTCACGGCCGTCGTGGTGTCCATGAGGTCTCCCGGGGGCAGTGGTGGGCGGATGCCTCCACGATCGGCCCCCGGATCCGGCCGGAGGAGATCCCGAGGTCGGACGTGTCCGGAAATGTGGGATCCCTGTCCGTCGGACACGCCGCGTCCGGCCCCGGCCGCGGCTACCGTCGACGGTGTGGACGAACGACGCGTGGTGGTCGTCGGCTACGACCGGGCGGAGCTGCTCGACATCGCCTGCGTGACGACGACGTTCGCGGCGGCGAACCGATTCGGCGCCGCCCCGGCGTACCGGGTGGAGCTGGCCACCCCCGGCGGGGCCGCGATCACCTGCGACACCGGGCTGGTGCTGGCCGGGCAGCGACGGCTCGAACGGCTCGTCGGAGCACTCGACACCCTCGTCGTCTCCGGCGGCTTCGGGCACGTCGACGTGGCCGACGACGCCCGGTTCGTCGGCCACGTGCGCCGCCTCGCGCGGGACAGCCGCCGGGTGGCGTCCGTGTGCACAGGCGCCTCCGTCCTCGCGGCCGCCGGTCTGCTCGACGGCCGGCGCGCCACCACCCACTGGGCGTTCGCCGCTCGGCTCGCCGCACGGTACCCGCAGGTGCAGGTGGATCCGCTGCCGATCTTCGTGCGCGACGGCCACGTCGCGACCGCCGCCGGGGTGACCAGCGCCCTGGACCTCACCCTCGCGTTCGTCGAGGAGGACCACGGCCCCGACCTCGCCCGCCACGTCTCCCGCGCCCTGGTCACCTACCTGCAGCGACCGGGCAACCAGGCGCAGATGAGCCTGTTCACCACGGTGCCCGAGCCGGAGGACCGCGGGATGCGGCGCCTCGTCGACCACATCACCACCCACCTCGGCGGCGATCTGTCGGCTACCGCGCTCGCCGCGCGGGCCGGGATGAGCGAACGGCACCTCACCCGGGTGTTCCTGCACCACCTGCACGAGACCCCCGCCCGCTACGTCCGCCGGGTCCGGCTCGAGGCCGCCGCCGTCCTGCTCACCACCACGTCGCTGCCGATCACGGCGATCGCGGCGCGCTGCGGGTTCGGCACCACCGAGACGCTGCGGCAGGCGTTCACCCGGCGCTACGGGGCGTCACCGGCGGCGTTCCGCGCCGGTCACTCCCACGCCGCCGCCCGGCACACCGGGGGCTGAACGGGTCTCAGGACAGGTACTCGGGGTCCGGGCAGGTCTTGTGCGACCAGTCCGAACCGAGGGTGCCCTGATGCGTGTCCGCCGGGCACTCGTCGCTGCGTTCGCCCACGCGGGCCAGGGACACCACGACGGACTTGGAGGTAGGGCAATTGCTCTGGCGGGCAGTCGAATCCAGCGGCACCAATCCGTTGGTCTCGGGATAGTAGGCGGCAGCCGATCCGCGCGGAGTGTCGTACTCGACGATCCGGAACGACCGCGCGCACCGGACCCGCTCGTCGCCGTCCCACCGCGTGAACAGGTCGACCAGATCACCGTCGTCGAAGCCGAGGGCGGCGATGTCGTCGCGGTGCAGGAAGATCACCCGCCGCCCGCCCTCGACGCCGCGGTACCGGTCGCTCAGCCCGTAGATGGTGGTGTTGAACTGGTCGTGGCTCCGCAGGGTCTGCAGGATCACGTGCCCCTCGGGCACGTGCAGCACGTCGATCGGGGAGACCGCGAATTCGGCCCGCCCGGAATCGGTGTGGAAGGTACGCGAATCGCGGGGCGGGTGCGGCAGGACGAACCCGCCCGGGCGACGGACGTTGACGTCGTAGCTCTCACAACCCGGGACGACGCGGGAGATCAGGCCGCGGACGACGCCGTAGTCGTCGCGCATCGCCTTCCAGTCGAGGCCGTACCGGTCCCCGAGCGTGGCCTCGGCGATCCGCGAGACGATCTCGACCTCGGACTTCAGGTGCGGGCTCGCGGGCTCGAGCGGCCCGCGCGACGCGTGCACCGAGCACGTCGAGTCCTCGACCGTCACGAACTGCGGGCCCGACGCCTGCACGTCCTGCTCGGTGCGCCCCTTGGTCGGCAGGATCAGCGCCGTCTCGCCGCACACGAGATGCGACCGGTTGATCTTGGTGGAGACCTGCACGGTCATCCGGGCCCGCCGCATCGCGGCCGCGGTGACGTGGGTGTCGGGTGCGGCCTGCACGAAGTTGCCCCCGAGGCCCATGAAGAAGCGGGCCCGGCCGTCGCGCAGCGCCCGGATCGAGTCGACGGTGTCGAAGCCGTTCTCGCGCGGCGGATCGAAGCCGAACTCCCGTTGCAGCGCATCGAGAAAGTGGGCCGGGGGCCGCTCCCAGATTCCCATGGTGCGGTCGCCCTGCACGTTGGAATGCCCGCGCACGGGGAACAGACCCGCGCCGCGCTTACCGATATTGCCCTGTGCCAGAGCCAGATTGGTGACCTCCTTGATGGTGGCCACCGCGTTGCGGTGCTGGGTCAGGCCCATCGCCCAGCAGAACACCGTCGCACGCGAGTCACGCAGCAGCCTCGCGGCCTCGGTGATCTGCTCCCGCGACAGCCCCGTGGCGGTGGTGACGACGTCCCAGTCGACGTCGGCGACGTGGCGGCGCCACTGCTCGAAACCGCGGGTGTGCCGCTCGATGAACTCGTGGTCGAGCGCGTCCCACTCCACGAGCAGCGACCCGAACGCCTGCAGCAGCGCCAGATCCCCGTTCAGCGCGATCGGCAGGTGCAGGTCCGACAGGTCGGTGCCCCGGCCGACGACCCCGCGCGGGGTCTGCGGATTGCGGAAGTTGACCAGGCCCGCCTCCCGCAGCGGATTGATCGACAGGATAGTGGCGCCGTTGCGTTTGGCCTTCTCGAGCGCGGTGAGCATGCGCGGATGGTTCGTCCCCGGATTCTGGCCCTGCAGGACGATGAGCTCCGCGTGGTAGACGTCGTCGAGCGTGACGCTCGCCTTGCCGATGCCGATCGACTCCTGCAGCGCGATGCTGGTGGACTCGTGGCACATGTTGGAACAGTCGGGCAGGTTGTTCGTGCCGAACGCCCGGGCGAAGAGCTGGTAGGCGAACGCCACCTCGTTCGAAGCCCGCCCCGAGGTGTAGAAGATCGCCTCGTCGGGGCTGTCGAGCGCGTTCAGCTCTGCGCCGATCAGGGCGAACGCCTCGTCCCAGTCGATCGGTTCGTAGTGGGTGCCGCCGGGCCGCTTGATCATCGGATGCGTGATGCGGCCCTGCTGGCCGAGCCAGTGCTCGCTGTGCGCATCCAGCTCGGCGAGGCTGTGGGCGGCGAAGAACTCGGGGGTGGCGCGGCGCCGGGTCGCCTCCTCCGCCACCGCCTTCGCGCCGTTCTCGCAGAACTCGGCGACCGACCGATGTCCCGGGTCCGGATCGGGCCACGCACAGCTCATGCAGTCGAAGCCCTCGGCCTGGTTCAACCGCAGGAGTGTCCGCGCCGTCCGGCTCGGCCCCATCCGTTCGAGGGAGCGCTTCATCGACACCGCCACCGCGGTCGGGCCCGCGGCGTGATCCTCGGCGTCGTCGACCTCGAGGTCGCGCTCGTCGTAGTCCCGATCGTGTCTGCGCATCGCCGGCCCCTCGTCGTCCACACCGTGTCCGCGGTCGTCCGCCCCGTGTCCGCGCGCCCGGCTCCCCGCGCACGCGTGTCGATGCTCTGCCTACCCGCGCGCCGCGCCCGCGAAACCGGATTCACGAAGGTCGGCGGGCCTCGCGGCCGCGTCGTACGGTGGCCTCATGAAGTGGTCGAAAGCCCTCGGACTCCCCGCCGCGGCGATGGCCGCGGTCGCGTCGTACGACCTGCTGCAGCGGCGGCACGCCATCCTGCGCAACTTTCCCGTCGTCGGGCACGGCCGCTACCTGCTCGAAGCCGTCGGTCCCGAGTTGCGGCAGTACATCACCACCGGAAACGACGAGGAGCGTCCCTTCACGCGCGATCAGCGCCGCTGGGTGTACACCTCCTCGAAGCTCGTGAACAACACCTTCGGTTTCGGCACCGACAACGACGTCGAATACACCGACGGCTACACGATCATCAAGCACCGCACGTTCTCCGAGACCCCGCCGTCGGCGGCGCCGCACGCCGGGGAGAAGCTGCCGATCCCGTCGGCGAAGGTCCTCGGCGGACCGCGTGGGCGGGCGAAGGCGTTCCGGCCGCAGTCGATCGTCAACGTCTCGGCGATGAGCTTCGGGTCGTTGAGCGGGGCCGCCGTCTCGGCGCTCAACTGCGGCGCCGCCGACAGCGGTTGCCTGCACAACACCGGCGAGGGCGGGCTGTCGCGCTACCACCGCAACGGGGCAGACCTGATCTTCCAGATCGGCACCGCGTACTTCGGTTGCCGCGACGAGGAGGGCCGGTTCGACCTGGCCCGGCTGAAGGCCGTCGTCGAGTCGGCGCCGGTGCGGGCGATCGAGATCAAACTGAGCCAGGGCGCCAAGCCCGGCCTCGGCGGCCTGCTGCCCGGGGCCAAGGTGACGCCCGAGATCGCCGAGATCCGCGGCATCCCGGAGGGCCGCGACTGTGTCAGCCCGTCGCGGCACACCACGTTCCACGACGTCGACAGCATGCTCGACTGGATCGAACTGCTCGCCCACGAGACCGGGCTGCCGGTCGGCATCAAGTCGGCGGTCGGCGACATGGCCTTCTGGCAGCACCTCGTCGACGCGATGTGCAACTCCGACCGTGGCGTCGACTTCGTGACGATCGACGGCGGCGAGGGCGGCACGGGTGCGGCGCCGCTCGTGTTCACCGACGCGGTCTCGCTGCCCTTCCGCAGTGGCTTCGCCCGGGTCTACAAGCTGTTCGCGGAGGCCGGTCTCAGCGACGACGTGACGTTCATCGGCGCCGGCAAGCTCGGACTGCCCGACAACGCGGTGGTGGCGATGGCCCTGGGCTGCGACATGATCAACGTCGCGCGGGAGCCGATGCTCGCGATCGGCTGCATCCAGGCCCAGAAGTGCCACACCGATCGGTGCCCGACCGGCGTCGCCACCCAGAACCCGTGGCTCGAGCGGGGCCTCGACGTCGAGCTGAAGGCGGTGCGCGCCGCCAACTACCTCCGGGCGCTGCGCCGGGACATGTTCAAGCTGGCCGAGGCCTGTGGCGTCGCGCATCCCGGTCTGATCACCCCGACCGACGTCGAGGTGGCCGACGGCAACCGGCGCGCGATCACCCTCGCGGAGATGTACGGCTACCAGCCCGGCTGGGGTCTGCCCGGTGCGGCGGACCGCGAGGAGATCACGCGGCTGATGCTCGGGGTCGCCGCGGCCGAGGGCGGCGAGGGCTCGCCGGGCGCGCGAACGACGCCCTGACACCGGCACTGTCCAGAATCCGGACAGTTCGGGACGCCGACCCCACGTCACGCTGGAGCACGACCACTCGCGACACCACCGAACCCGCCGGGAGGCAGATCGTGATCGACAAGATGTACGCCGCGGTGCTTACCGTCGGCGGTGTCGTGTTCGCCGGCTGCCTCCTCCTCGGCGAGGCCGTGGACGCGATGGGCGGCGCGGGCGTCATCGGACTGCGCGCGCTTCCGGACGACACCGTCGAACAGGCCGAGCGCTTCTGCTAGAGTCTGCCGCGTGTCCGCTACCGCCGTGCCTCGCGTCCGCCATGAACTGGCGCTGATCGCTGTCGGCGTGCGCGCGGTCGCCGACGTCGACTGTCGTCGCTGACTCCCGTCACCAACCCTTGCGGCATCGTTGCCGCCCCCGGTTGCCGAGGAGTCGCGTCGCCCCGTCCGGCGTGACATTCGTCGGCCCGACTCGTTCGGGTCCACGTCTCCACCACCTTCGTCCGTCCTGCGGAGCGTCTCCTCGAACCGGTGTGCCCGGGTCCTCCCCCGGTCTCGCACAGAGACACTCCTGCAGGAAAGGCATCACCTCATGAAGAGACGTTCGGGTCTGTTCGTCACCGCCCTCGCCGCCCTCGGCGCGACCGTGCTGACCGCGTGCTCCGGCGGATCCAGCGACACCGTGGGCGGAGGTGAGAGCAGCGGCGACGGCTCCGGCGGCACGATCAACCTGTACGCGTACGCCGTGCCGAAGCCTGGATTCGACAAGCTGATCCCCGCCTTCCAGGCCACCGAGGAGGGTGCGGACGTCGAGTTCCAGCAGTCCTACGGCGCCTCCGGCGATCAGTCCCGGAAGGTCAAGGACGGCGCCGAGGCGGACTTCGTCAACTTCTCCGTCGAGCCGGACATCACGCGTCTCGTCGACGCCGGGCTCGTCGAGGCCGATTGGAACTCCGGTCCGTACAACGGAATTCCCTTCGGATCGGTGGTGACGATCGTGGTGCGCGAGGGCAACCCCAAGAACATCACCGACTGGGACGACCTGCTGCAGCCCGGCCTCGAGGTCGTCACGCCCAACCCGTTCAGTTCCGGCTCGGCCAAGTGGAACCTGCTCGCCCCCTACGCGGCGAAGAGCGACGGCGGCGCGAACCCGCAGGCGGGTCTGGACTACGTCACCACACTCGTGAACGAGCACGTCAAGATCCAGCCCAAGTCCGGTCGCGAGGCCACCGAGGCGTTCCTGCAGGGCTCCGGCGACGTGCTGCTCAGCTACGAGAACGAGGCGCTGTTCATCGAGCGCAACGGCGACCCGGTCGAGCACGTCACCCCGCCCACCACCTTCAAGATCGAGAATCCGGCTGCAGTGCTCACGAATTCGAAGAACGCCGAGAAGGCACGGGCGTTCGCGGACTTCCTCTACACCCCGCAGGCGCAGCGTCTGTGGGCGGAGGCGGGCTTCCGGCCCGTCGACCCCGCGGTGGCGGAGGAGTTCGCGGCCGACTTCCCGCAGCCGGCGAAGCTGTGGACGATCGCGGACCTGGGCGGCTGGAAGGCTGTCGACGAGCAGTTGTTCAAGGCCGAGACCGGCTCGATCGCCGTGATCTACGACAACGCCACGAAGTAGAGCCCGGACAGTGAGTATCACCGACAGCGCCACCGGGGTGGGACCGAGGCCGGCTCCCGCCCCGGCGGCGCGCCGCCGCACTCCGCTGCGCGCAGCGACCGGCACGGTCGGACCGCTCGGCATCGGAGTGTCCGTGCTGTGGCTGTCCGTCATCGTTCTGTTGCCGCTCGCGGCGCTGACCGCGGAGGCGTTCGCCGACGGTCCGAGTGGCTTCTGGAACGCCGTCACCGCCCCGGCCGCGCTGGCGACGCTGCGGATCACCGTGGTCGTCTCCGCGATCGTCGCGGTCGTCAACGTGGTCATGGGCACCCTCATCGCGTGGGTACTGGTGCGCGACGAGTTCCCGGGCAAGAAGTTCGTCAATGCCCTGATCGACCTGCCCTTCGCGCTGCCCACCATCGTGGCGAGCATCGTGCTGCTGGCGCTGTACGGGCCGGAGAGCCCGATCGGTATCCATCTCAACGCCTCCCAGCCGGGGCTCGTCGTCGCGCTGGCATTCGTGACGCTGCCGTTCGTGGTGCGTTCGGTGCAGCCGGTGCTCCTCGAGGCGGACCGGGAGGTGGAAGAGGCCGCGGCGTCCCTCGGCGCGAACAACCTGACCGTCTTCCGGTCCGTGGTACTGCCCGCGCTGACCCCGGCTGTCGTCAGCGGTGCCGGGCTCGCGTTCGCCCGTGCCCTCGGCGAATACGGATCGATCGTGCTCATCGGCGGCAACATCCCGTACGAGACCCAGGTGGCGTCGCAGTACATCCAGCAGCAGATCGAGATCGACCGCCCGATGAACGCTGCCGCGGTGTCCGTGGCACTGCTGCTCATCGCCTTCGTCGTGCTGTTCGTGCTGCGCCTGGCAGCGGGACGCAGCCTGCGCCGGGAGGAGGAGGACCGATGAAGGTCTCCCCGTGGACGCGAATCTCGCTGCGGACGATCGCACTCGGCTACCTGTTGGTCCTGTTGCTCGTTCCGATCGGGGTGATCCTCTACCGCACATTCGAGAACGGCGTGGGTGCGTTCCTCCAGTCGATCAGCACGCCCGCGGCGATCTCGGCGTTGAACCTGTCGCTGCTGATCGTCGCCATCGTGGTGCCCGTCAACGTCGTGTTCGGTGTCGTCGTCGCACTTGCGCTCGTGCGCGGCCGGTTCCGCGGCCGCGGGCTGCTGCAAGCCGTGGTGGACCTGCCGTTCGCCGTCTCACCGATCGTTGTCGGTGTCGCCCTGATCATGCTGTGGGGTGCCGGCGGGTGGTTCGGAGGTGTCGAATCCCTCGGATTCAAGGTGATATTCGGGCTACCGGGCATGGTGATCGCCACGATCTTCGTCACCTTGCCGTTCGTCGTGCGCGAGGTCGAACCGGTGCTTCACGAGATCGGCCAGGAACAGGAGCAGGCCGCCGCGACACTCGGCGCGAACGGCTGGCAGACGTTCCGGCGCATCACCCTCCCCTCGATCCGGTGGGGCCTGACGTACGGCGTGGTCCTCACCGTCGCCCGCGCGCTCGGCGAGTTCGGGGCTGTCATCATGGTCTCGTCCGGCTTCCCCGGCGTGTCCCAGACCCTGACGTTGCTGGTGCACTCCCGCTACATCGACGACCACAACACCTTCGGCGCCTACTGCGCCGCGACCCTGCTCATGGCCATCGCCGTGATCGTGCTGCTGCTGATGACCCTGCTCGACCGCAAGAGGAGTACCAGATGATCACCGTCATGGGCGCACGAAAGAACTACGGCGACTTCGCGGCCCTCGACGACGTCGACATCGAGATCCCGTCCGGGTCGCTCACCGCGCTGCTCGGACCCTCGGGCTCCGGTAAGTCGACGCTGCTGCGGTCCATCGCCGGACTGGAAACCCTCGACGACGGCATCGTGCGCATCGGCGGCGACGACGTGACCGGCGTGACCCCGCAGAAGCGGGACATCGGTTTCGTCTTCCAGCACTACGCGGCGTTCAAGCACATGACCGTCCGCGAGAACGTCGCGTTCGGACTGAAGATCCGCAAGCGGCCCAAGACCGAAATCAGCCGCCGCGTCGACGAACTGCTCGGCATCGTCGGGCTCGACGGGTTCCAGCAACGCTATCCGGCACAGCTGTCCGGCGGCCAGCGCCAGCGCATGGCCCTGGCCCGCGCCCTCGCCGTCGATCCCAAGGTGCTGCTGCTCGACGAACCGTTCGGCGCGCTCGACGCCAAGGTGCGCGCCGACCTGCGCACGTGGCTGCGCCGCTTGCACGACGAGGTGCACGTGACCACCGTGCTGGTCACCCATGATCAGGAGGAGGCGCTCGACGTCGCCGACCGGATCGCCGTGATGAACCGGGGCCGCATCGAGCAGGTCGGAACCCCGCGGGACCTGTACGACCGGCCCGCGAACGACTTCGTGATGTCGTTCCTGGGCAATGTCTCCAGGCTCAACGGAAAGCTGGTGCGGCCGCACGACATCCGTCTCGGTCGCGAACCCGATCTCGCCCGCGCCCAGGACGCGGGCACCGCCGGGTCCGTGGGTGTCACCCGCGCGACGGTGGAGCGGGTCGTGCACCTCGGGTTCGAGGTCCGCGTCGAGCTGCGCAACGCCGCGACCGGTGAGGACTTCACCGCGCAGGTCACCCGCGGCGACGCACGCGCTCTCGGTCTCGCGCCCGGCGAGACCGTCTATGCGCGCGCGACCGAGGAACCGGCGCTGCCGGAGACGACGCGGGTGCCGATCGGCTAGAGCCACGCCCACCCACCGGCGCCTCACTCGGCCGAATGTCACACAGGTTCAGTTGGATCGAACCCGTGTGACATTCGGCCATTCAGGCGTGCGGTATCACCCCGCGGACTGCTCGGGTCCTGCGGCGGGTTCGAATCACCCGGATCGGAATCCGTGACGAGCAGGACCCCGCCGGGCGACAGTGATCTCCACGCGCCCCGCCCGCTCGGTGTGCACGCCGATCACTCACCCGAGATCCGTGAAAGGTACTACCCGATGAACGCTTTCCCCGGCGGGTCGGCGTGAGCGCGCCGACCGGGATCCGTCCCGCGCCGGCGAGCACCGCCGAGCCCGACGACGCTGGGCTGGTCGTCGCCCCCGCCCGCCACCCGCTGCGCTGGCTGGTCGCCGCCCTCGCCCTCGTCCTGGTGGCGCAGTTCGTGCACGGCCTGGCTACCAACCCGGGCTGGGACTGGGCGACGTTCGCTCGGTACTTCACCGCACAGTCCGTGCTCTCGGCCCTGGTGGTGACCATCGAACTCACCGTGTGGGGAACGGTTCTCGGATTCGGGCTCGGCGTGCTGCTCGCCGTCGGCAGGCTGTCCAGGAATCCCGTCCTGCAGGTGATCTCCTGGGTGTACATCTGGGCATTCCGATCCATCCCGCTCATCGTGCAGCTGCTGTTCTGGTTCAACATCGCGTACCTGTACCGAACGCTGTCGCTGGGTGTCCCGTTCGGACCGTCGTTCTTCGAGTTCGAGGTCACCGGCGTGATCTCCGGCTTCACCGCCGCGGTGATCGGCCTGGCCCTGCATCAGGCCGCCTACTCGGCGGAGATCATCCGCGCCGGCATCATCTCCGTGGACCACGGCCAGATCGAGGCGGCGCAGGCCCTGGGCATCCCTCGCCGCCGGCAGTTCTTCAAGATTATTCTGCCGCAGGCCATGCGATCGATCCTGCCCAACGCCGCCAACGAGGTCATCAGCCTGTTCAAGGGCACCTCGATCGTCTCCACGATGGCGATCGCCGAGCTGTTCTATCAGGTGCAGGTCGTCTTCGGCCGCAACGGCCGGGTCGTGCCCCTGCTCATGGTGGCCACCGTCTGGTACATCGTGCTCACCACCGCGTTGTCGATCGTCCAGTACTACGTGGAGCGGCACTACGCGCGCGGCTCGTCCCGCGCCCTCCCGCTCACCCCCTGGCAGAAGACCGTCGCCAAGTTCCGCGAGATCCGCGACTCGGGTATCGCCGCACCCCGGGGAGCCACCCGATGACCACGCCGGTCGATCCCACCCCGTACGCCGTCGACGTCCGGGGCGTGCACAAGTCGTTCGGATCCCTCGAGGTCCTGAGAGGTGTCGACCTGAAGGTCCGCAAGGGCGAGGTCACGGTGATCCTCGGCCCCTCCGGCTCCGGCAAGTCCACCCTGCTGCGCACCCTCAACCACCTCGAGAAGGTCGACCGCGGCACGGTCCGCATCGACGGCGAACTCGTCGGCTACCGCCGCCGGGGCAACAAGCTGCACGAGATGCGCGAGAGGGACATCCTCCGTCAACGGTCGCGCATCGGATTCGTGTTCCAGAACTTCAACCTCTTCCCGCACCTGACCGTGCTCGAGAACGTGATCGAGGCGCCGATCTCCGCGCAGCGCCGCGACCGCGCCGAGGTCGAGACGCTCGCCCGCGAACTGCTCGACCGGGTCGGCGTCGGCGACAAGATCCACGACTACCCCAAACAGCTGTCCGGTGGGCAGCAGCAGCGGGTCGCCATCGCCCGCGCCCTCGCGCTGCGCCCGGCCGTGATCCTGTTCGACGAGCCGACCTCCGCGCTCGACCCCGAACTGGTCGGCGAGGTGCTCGAGGTGATCCGCGACCTGGCCCGCGACGGTGCGACCCTGGTGATCGTCACCCACGAGATCGGCTTCGCGCGTGAGGTTGCCGACACCGTCGTGTTCATGGACGGCGGCGTCGTCGTCGAACAAGGTCCGCCCGCGCAGGTTCTCGACCGGCCCACCCAGGATCGCACCCGCGCCTTCCTGTCCAAAGTCCTCTGAAGTCCTCCCGAAAGGCAATGATGTCCGCGTTGACCCGACGCACGAGGCTGGTCGCCTCGGCCCTGACCGCCGTCGCCCTGCTGTCGGTCGCCGCCTGCGGCACCAACGAGCCCGACGCGGCCGGCGCCGCCGGCTACAACCTCACCGCCGACCAGAACCGCATCACCACCGACCCCGTACCCGAGATCGCGGCCAAGGTCCCGCAGTCCATCCGCGACCGCGGCACCCTCATCGTCACGGGGTCCGCCGGCACCGCACCTCCGCTGCGGTTCTATGCCGACGACGACAAGACCATCATCGGCTCCGAGACCGACTTCGCGCATCTCCTCGGCGACGTTCTCGACCTCGACGTCGAGCTCACCGCCGCGGACTGGGCACAGAACTTCGTGCGCGTCGACTCCGGTGAAGCGGACGTGTTCATCTCCAATGTCACCGTCACGGAGGAACGCAAGGAGAAGTACGACTTCTCCACCTACCGTCTCGACAACCTCGCCTTCGAGGTGACGAAGGACAGCGGGATCGAGGTGAAGGATCCGAAGGATGTCGCGGGTCTGAAAGTCGGGGTGAGCTCCGGCACCAACCAGGAGGCGCTCCTCGTCGAGTGGAACGAGCAGAACGTCGCCGCGGGCCTCGAGCCCACCGAAATCCTCTACTTCCAGAACGCCACCGACTACTACCTCGCGCTCGGCTCCGGCCGCATCGACGCCTACTTCGGGCCCAATCCGTCCGCGTCGTTCCACGTCATCCAGGCCGGGGAGACCGAGATCGCCGGCACGTTCTCCGGCGCGGGTGCGGACCTGCAGGGCGAGATCGCGGTCCTGACCAAGAAGGACAACGGCCTGATCGAGGCGATCAACGAGGCGCTCAACCACGTCATCGAGAACGGCACCTACCAGCAGGTGCTCGACCGATGGGGTATCGCGAACGAGGCTGTCGCGACCTCGGTGATCAATCCTCCGGGCCTGCCGAAGAAGCAGTAGCCGGACAACAGCCAGGGGAGGGACAGCAATGAGTCAGGTGGAGCGCCGGGCCGACATCGTGATCGTCGGGGGCGGCGTCATCGGGTCGGCGGCGGCGTGGCGCCTGGCCGCCCGCGGGAAGGCGGTGATCCTGCTCGAACAGTTCGAGCCGGGTCACCGTCGCGGCGCCTCGCACGGCAGTTCCCGCATCTACCGGCAGGCATACGACGGCGAGTTCTACACGGCCCTCGCCGGCCGTGCCCTGCCGCTATGGCGGGACC
>NZ_AJFC01000172.1:0-9624 GCF_000256505.1 Rhodococcus sp. P14
GCCGCTATGGCGGCACCTGCAGGACACCACGGGCACGGAGGTACTGACCCTCACCGGTGCGGTCGACCACGGACTGCCCGCCGTCGTCGAAGCACGTGCCCGGTCGCTGGCCGCCCTCGGCGTCCGGCACGAGGTCCTCGAGCCGCGTGCCGCGGAACGTCTTTGGCCCGGAATACGGTTCGACACAACCGTCGTGCATCATCCCGAGGCGGGACGGCTGCACGCCGACCGCGCGGTCGCCGCGTTCCAGGAGGCCGCGGCGCAGGCCGGGGCCGACGTGCGGCACGGGACCGTCGTCGAAAGCCTGCACAGTCACGGACACGGCGTCGACGTGGTCACCCCGGACGCGGTGGTGCGCGCCCGGCACGTCGTCGTCGCGGCCGGCGCGTGGTCGCACCGGTTGCTCACCCGGGCTTCGGATCCGGCGCCCCTCCTCCCGGCGATGCGCACCACGCAGGAGCAGCCCGCGCACTTCGTTCCTGTCACGGGGCCCGACTGGCCGAGCTTCGTCCATCACCCCGGCGCGTTGCTCACGACAGCCGGCATCTACGGGCTCGGCTCCGAGGACGGCATCAAGATCGGCGAGCACGGCACCGGACCCGAAGTGACGCCCGAGACGAGAACCTTCCGGGCCGACCCCGCCGGCCTCGCGCGGCTCGCCGCCTACGCCGCCCGGTGGCTGCCCGGCGTCGACCCGGGCAGCGCCGTGGCCGACACCTGCCTGTACACCAGCACACCCGACAGCAACTTCGTCGTGGACCGCATCGGCGCCGTCGTCGTGGCCGCGGGCTTCTCCGGGCACGGCTTCAAGTTCGCCCCCGCGATCGGCGAGCTGATCGCAGGTCTCGTCGAGGGCACGGCCGTCGCACCGGAGCCGTTCCGGTTCGGCACCCGGGAGGCGGTGACCGCGCGGTGACCACCGCCCGCCACATCCAGGTCTGCACCGTGCGGCAGGACGACCCGCTGGCCGCCCCGCTGCTCGCCGAACTCGCCGTCGAATACAGCACCCGCTACGAACGTCCGCTCGACGAGCAGATCCATACCCTCACCACCCACCCGGCCGACGAGTTCGCCGGACCCGACGGCACGTTGCTGGTGCTCGTCGAAGACGACGAACCTGTCGCCGGTGGCGCGTTCCGGCGCTACGACGCGACCACCGCTGAGCTCAAGCGCATTTGGACGTCGAAAAAGCACCGGCGGCGCGGACTCGGCAGACTCGTGCTGGAGGAACTCGA
This sequence comes from Rhodococcus sp. P14, assembly GCF_000256505.1. Taxonomy (NCBI): domain Bacteria; kingdom Bacillati; phylum Actinomycetota; class Actinomycetes; order Mycobacteriales; family Nocardiaceae; genus Rhodococcus; species Rhodococcus sp. P14. The sequence continues at coordinate 1,236 of NZ_AJFC01000172.1, forward strand.
GGCCGAGGCGGCCCGGAGGGGGTACGCCCGCATCTACCTGACCACCGGGTGGCGTCAACCCGAGGCAGTCGCGCTGTACCTGGCCGCGGGATACACCGCCCTGTTCGATCCCGGCCGACCGGCCGAGGAGATCGGGCCGCACCCCTTCGAGAAAGTGCTGATCCGGTTGCGGACGGACTGAACCGCGCCGAGCGGCTCGAAGCAGTGCACGAATCGGACGTCCGCAGCCGTCGTGACGGGGGCGGACGTCCGATTCTCGTGTGAACTCTCCGCCGCCACGATCCTCCCGAAGACCCCCACCAGGCCCGGCAGCATCGCGAGCCCGCGGTGCTGCCGGTGCGCCCTGCTGCCGGACGCCCCTGTGACGCCACCGATCCCCGCCGCACACCGACCAGGAGTCTCGCCGATGACCTCGACAACACCCGTCCACCTCGCCGTCGCGCTCGACGGCGCCGGTTGGCATCCCGCCGCGTGGCGTGAAGAGAATTCACGCCCCGACGAATTGACCTCACCCACGTACTGGGCCGATCTCGTCACCACCGCGGAACGCGGGCTGCTGGACTTCGTCACGATCGAGGATTCCCTTGCCGTACCGGCGAACCCGTACACGAGCGAGGACCCCGACGCGGTGGACCGGGTACGGGTCCGGCTCGATGCGCTCCTGATCGCCGCGCGGGTTGCACCGTCGACCCGGCACATCGGGCTGATCCCGACGATCACCACCACGCACACCGAACCGTTCCACGTGTCCAAGGCGCTGGCCACCCTCGACTACACATCGCACGGTCGCGCCGGCTGGCAGGTCAAGGTGTCCTCCTCCGCGCAGGAGGCCGCACACTTCGGCCGGCGCGACATCCCCGGACTCGACAAGCGCGACCGGCAGGCGCTCGCCGAGAATCGCCTGCCCGAGTTCGTCCACGACCTGTTCGACGAGGCCGCCGACGCCGTCGAGGTCGTTCGGCGGCTGTGGGACAGCTGGGAGGACGACGCGGAGCTCCGCGACGTGAAGACGCGACGGTTCATCGACCGCGACAAGCTGCACTACATCGACTTCGAAGGCCGGTTCTTCCACGTTCGAGGGCCGTCGATCACGCCCCGACCGCCGCAGGGGCAGCCGGTGGTCGCACTGCTGGCCCACCGCGACCTTCCGTACGAACTGGCCTCGCGGCAGGCAGATCTGGTGTTCGTCACCCCGTCGGACACCCGCCGCGTGCGTGACCTCGTCGACGAGGTCACGGCGGCGGGGGTGCGGGTCGGGCGTGTCGGTGAACCGCTGCGGGTGTACGCGGACCTCGTGGTCTTCCTCGACACACCGCGCGAGAGCGGCGCCGAGCGGCTCCGGCGTCTCGACGCACTCGCGGGCAGCGCATTCGACTCGGATGCACTCGTGTTCACCGGATCGGCGACCGAACTCGCCGACCGGATCGGTGAGTGGCGTCGACAGGGTATCGACGGCTTCCGGCTCCGGCCCGGGGTGGCAGTCGACGACCTCGACGTCATCGTCGACGTGCTCGTCCCGATCCTGCAACAGCGCGAGTTGTTCCGCTCCGAGTACCCCGACACGTCCCTGCGCGGACTTCTGGATCTGCCGACCGACATTCCCCACCGCTACGCCGTCACCACGGCCGGAACCGAAGGACACGACCGATGAGTACACGCAAGCAGGTCATCCTCGGGGCCTACCTCGGCGGTGTCAATCACCACACCGCATGGTGGGATCCCCGGGCGGGCAGCCAGATCGAGTTCTCGACCTTCGAGCACACCGCCCGTACCGCCGAGCGCGGCAAGTTCGACTTCTTCTTCCTCGCCGAGGGCCTCGTGCTGCGCGAGCGCGCGGGCCGGATCTTCGATCAGGACATCATCGGCCGGCCCGACACCTTCACGGTCCTCGCGTCGCTGGCCGCCGTCACGGACCACCTCGGCCTGGCCGCCACCATCAACGCGACCTTCAACGAGCCGTACGAGCTGGCTCGGCAGATCGCCTCTCTCGATCACCTCTCCGGCGGCCGGGCCGCGTGGAACGTGGTCACCTCCTTCGATGCCTTCACGGGGCGCAACTTCCGCCGCGGCGGCTTCCTGGATCGCTCCCACCGGTACGAGCGCGCGGAGGAGAACCTGACGCTCATCCGTCAACTCTGGAATTCGTGGCGTAGCGACGACATCGTCGCCGACAAGGCCGGCGGCCGGTTCCTGCGTCGACCCGACGCCGGCGCCTTCGAACACCACGGCAACCACTTCGACGTGCACGGCAGGTTCACGGTTCCGCGCAGCCTCCAGGGACGCCCGGTGATCCTCCAGGCCGGGGTGTCCCCGCAGGGCCGGGACTTCGCTGCCGCGAACGCCGACGCCATCTTCTCCCCGTACGGGAAGCTGCCCGAGGCCACGGAGTTCTACCGAGATGTCAAGGCCCGGGCGATCGCTGCCGGCCGCTCCGCCGACGACATCAAGATCCTGCCGTCGGCGAGCTTCGTGATCGGTGACACCGAGGCCGAGGCCGTCGAGAAGTACCACGAGATCCGTAACCAGCAGGTCACCGGGCAGACCGCCCTGATCCTGCTCGAGCAGATCTGGAATCGGGATCTGTCCGAATACGATCCGGAGGGCCCGCTGCCGGACATCGATCCCGACCCCGACGCCGAGCCGATCATCCAGGGACGGGCGTTCGTCCACCAGGACCGGTTCGAGACCGTCGCACGGCTCCGCGCGATCGCGGAGGAGAAGAAGCTGACGCTGCGAGAGGTCGTGATCGACCAGTTCGAGCGCGGACCCCTCGTCGGTACCGCGGCACGGATCGCCGAGCAGATCGACGCCTTCGTGCAGAACGACGGCTCGGACGGGTTCATCCTCGGTTCGCACCTCGTGCCTTGGGGGCTCGACGATTTCGTCGACGAGGTGGTGCCCCTGCTGCAGGACCGTGGTGTCCTCCGCGTCGAGTACACCGGAACCACGCTGCGGCACAACCTCGGGCTGCGGGTGCCGGCCGATCCGGTGGCGGTCGGCGGTTAACCCACCTCCCGCGTGACACTCACCGATCGGGCGCAGACGCCCCGGCAGACGACGTCAGTGGTGCCGGTCTGTGCGGCCGCCGGCTTCACCACCCTGCTCGATTCGTCGGTGCTGAACATCGGCCTTCCCGCCTTGCGGACCGGTCTCGACGCGGGCGTTTCGCAGGTGCAGTGGATCCTGGCCGCATACTCGCTGAGCTTCGGTCTTGCGCTGGTCCCGGCAGGCCGGCTCGGCGATGTGGCCGGCCGGCGGCGGCTGTTCCTCGCGGGCATGACCCTCTTCGCGGTCATGGGGGTGTGCGGAGCTGTCGCGTCCGACCCCTGGACGGTCGTCGCCGCACGGGCCGGTCAGGGGGTCGGGGCGGGCCTGATCAGCGCGCAGGTGCTCGGGATCCTGGCCGAGAACTACACCGGCCCGGCGCGCGCCCGGGCCCTGGCCGCCTACAGCACGGCCGGAGGCCTCGCCGGGCTGTGCGGTCCACTCGTCGGTGGGCTGGTGCTCGGCGCTGCACCCGGGGACTACGGGTGGCGTGTTCTGCTGATTCTCAACGTGCCGTGCGCACTCGTCACACTCGTGCTCGCGGCCCGCCGCCTGCCCCCGGATCGGGGACGACCGTCGGCCCGCAGCGGGGTCGATGCCGGGGGCCTCGCGCTGCTCGCGGCGGCCACGACGCTGGTGATGGTGCCCGTGGTCTCCGAACCGGGTCCGGTGGGTGCGGTGTTCGCCGTCGGGGGAGCGGCGGTCTCACTCGCCACCTTCCTATGGTGGGAACGCCGTGTCGCCGTGCGCGGCGGCAAGCCCGTGCTGCTTCCCGAACTGACCGGATCCGGCGGATACATCCTCGGCACCTTGGTCGCACTGTTCTGGTTCGGTGCGGTGCTGTCCCTGAACACCGTCGTGAGCCTGTACCTCATCGAGGGGCGCGGCTATGCCGCGGTCCAGGCCGCCGCCGTGCTGTCCGCCGCCGCCGCGGCGATGGCCGTCGCCTCGGCCGTGGGGTGGCGGGTCGTCGCGCGATACGGCCGGGTGACGGTCGTCGTGGCGGTGGCGGCCGAGATCGCCGTCGTCGGTGGCTACGCCGCCGCTGTGCGGCACGACGCCACGATGCCGGTGTTCGTGGCGCTGGCCGCTCTGTCGGGCCTCTCGGGTGGATTCGTGGATGCACCCAACCGGGCGCTGACGCTCGAGTCGTCCCCGGCGGGCGGTCACGGTGTCGCGGCCGGGTTCCTGCAACTGTCACAGCGGTTGTCCGCGACGGTCGCCCTCGCCGCGGTGTCCGGCCTGTATCTGTCGGCGCTGGCGACGGACGGGGACGACTTCGCCGGTGCCGCGTCGGCCGGCCTCGCGGTGTGCGCCGCCATGCTCGCGGTGTCGCTGCTCTGTGCGCTCGCCGACCGGCGCCGTCGTGCCGGCGCCGGGTTTCGATCACGGTGAGCGAAAGGGTTCTCCGAACTCGTTCGCAACGCGTACGGTCACCGGGAACCATCCAGAGCGACCGAGAGACCCGGCTCGACGACGTCGCAGCAACCCCCTGCCGCAGGTGAGGGTGCTACCGCCGGGAACGATGGAGGAGAAGGCATGGCAGGCGAGGGGTTCGTGGGCGCGTGGGCGCGCCTGCACGTCGACCTGTGCCGTCAGTGCTCGGGCATCTGTCGCCCCCGATCCTGTCGCGCCTGAGCGGCGCAACCCAGTCGAAGAACTACAACCGTCTGCCCGGCCGGTGGCATCGCGAAGCGCGGTGCCATCGGCGCCTCACGAGATCATGGAGTTCCCCGGTGCCTGTTCCGTTCACCTCTGCCGCCCGACGTCGCGCCGTCGCGGGCGCCACCGCCGCAATCCTCACCGGTGGGCTCGCCGCGTGCGGCGCCGACACGGCGGGCACCTCCTCCGGTGGCGGCACCCCGCAGCCCGGCGGCACCCTGCGCTACGGCCTGTCCCAGGCCCCCACGTGTGCCGATCCCGCGCAGGCCGGCAGCAACCAGACCATCTACGTCGCCCGTCAGATCGTCGACTCGCTCACCGATCAGGACCCCGGGACCGGTGAACTGAAGCCGTGGCTCGCCGAAAGCTGGGAGGTGAACGGGGACGCCTCGGCGTTCACGTTCCGGCTGAAGGACGGCGTGACATTCAGTGACGGCACCCCGTTCACCGCGGAGTCGGTGAAGAAGAACTTCGACGCGATCGTCCAGACCCTCACCGGCGCCAAGGCAGCGCTGGCGGCGAGCTACCTGTCGGGGTACACCGGCACCACGGTGCTCGATCCGCTCACCGCCCAGGTGTCCTTCGCCGGACCGAACGCGCAGTTCCTGCAGGCGTCGTCGACGCTGCAACTCGGCTTCCTGTCCGACAGGGACGTCGCGAAGTCCGCGGAGGAACGCTGCGCCGGCGACCTGTCCGGCACCGGTCCCTTCGTCTACGAGGACTACCAGCAGGACAAGTCCGCCACGCTGGTCAAGCGCACTGGATACTCGTGGGGATCCGACGTTTTCGCGCACGACGGCGAGGCCTACCTCGATCGCATCGAGTTCACGATCGTCCCGGAGTCCGGTGTACGCACCGGCAGCCTCGCATCCGGCCAGCTCGACGCGATCAGCGATGCGCTGCCGCAGGACGCTTCCCAGATCGAAGGCAGCGGCGGACGGATCCTCACCACGCCGAACCCGGGTGTCCCGTTCGGTTTCCAGCCGAACGTCACCCGTGGCGTCCTGACCGATCCGGCGGTGCGCGCTGCGATCGTGCCGGCCCTCGACCGCCAGGAACTCGTCGACACCGTCCTCGGCCCCGATTTCCGGCCCGCGACCAGTACCCTCGCCTCCCGCACCCCCGGCTACGCCGCACTCGACGACGTCACCTACGACCCGGCGAAGTCGAAGTCGATCCTCGACGCCGCCGGCTGGGTTCCCGGCCCGGACGGCATCCGCGTCAAGGACGGCAACCGCCTGTCCTTCTCGGTGCTGTTCAGTTCGGTGTTCGCCGGCAACCAGGCGATCCTCGAGCTCGTGCAGCAGCAGCTGCGCGAGGTCGGTATCGACCTGCAGCTCGACCTGGTCTCCACCCCGGAAGCCACTGCCCGGCAGGGCACGAAGGACTTCGACGCCACCTACTACAACAGCACGCGCGCCGACGGCGACATCCTGCGCACCACGTTCGGACTCGACGGGCGCAACCTCAACAACCGCGGCCCGATCCCGGCGCTGGACGAGGTCCTGTCCGCGCAGCTGCGCACCACCGACCCGGCCGAACGCGGCGAGCTGATCGAGCAGGCACAGCAGCTCGTCCTCGACAACGGCCTGTGGCTGCCGACCGTGGAGCTGTCCCAGGCCATCGGTGCGGCGGGGGCGGTGCAGGACCTGAAGTTCGAGGCCTCCGCCCGGTTGCAGTTCTTCGACACCTGGCTGAGCGAGTAGACCATGGCCCGGTATCTCGGTTCCCGGCTCGTGCAGGCGCTGTTGGTGCTGTGGGCGGCGTTCACCGTCTCGTTCGGCGTGCTGTACCTGCTGCCGTCCGACCCGGTGAGCATCGCGGTCGACGGCGCCGGCAGCGGCACACCGGTGGATGCGGCCGCTGTCGCGCAACTGCAGGAGCGGTACGGGCTCGACCGTCCGTTGTCGGGGCAGTACCTTACTGCGCTGAGCAACGCCGTCCGGGGTGACTTCGGCATCTCGATCGTCACGGGACAACCCGTGACCGACGCGATCGCCGCCGCCGTACCCAGCACCCTGGCCCTGGCCGCGGTCGCCCTGGCGCTCGCCGTGCTCCTCGGCACCTCGATCGCGTTCGTCGCCACGTACACGCGCGCCCGGTGGCTGCGCAGCACGCTGTTCTCGCTGCCGCCGCTCGGTGTCGCGGTTCCGACCTTCTGGGTGGGACTGCTTCTGCTCCAGCTCTTCTCGTTCCGGATGAAGCTGCTTCCGGCATTCGGCGACCAGGGCATCGAGCATCTGGTGCTGCCCGCGATCACCCTCGCGCTCCCCACCGGTGCGGTGATCGCGCAGGTCCTCGCCGCCAGCCTGCAGACCACATGGCGGCAACCGTTCGTCGAAGCAGCTCGCGCCAAGGGCGCGTCCCGGTGGCGCATCCAGACCCGGCACACACTGCGGCTGTCCAGCATCCCCGCATTCACTATCGCCGGGGTGACAGTCGGCAACCTGTTGGCGGGGTCCGTGGTCGTCGAGACGGTGTTCTCCCGCGCCGGTGTCGGTCGTCTGACCCAGACTTCGGTTCTGGCGCAGGATATTCCCGTCGTCCAGGGCATCGTGGTCTTCAGTGCGGTGATCTTCGTGCTCGTCAACCTCGCGGTGGACCTGGTCTATCCGCTCATCGATCCACGCATCGCCGACGGCCGTCGCGGCGGCGGTTCGCCCTCGCATCCGACGCCCGCCGAGGTGACCACCGAACTCACCGGCTTCGCGGTGGAGGAGGAGAGGAAGGCTCATGTCTGACGTCCTGATCCGGGAACCGGTCGCCGCATCCGCGCAGGCCGCGGCCGGGCCACACGGACCGTCCCGGCTCCGGGGAGCGACGAGCGCCCTGCGCCGCTACGGGGTTCTCGTGGTCTCGACGACCGTGCTGCTCCTCGCCGTCGGCTTCGCCCTGTTCCCCTCGGTCTTCGCGTCCGGTGATCCGCTGCAGGGCGTCCCGGCCGACAAGTTGCAGGGGCCGTCCGCGGCGCACTGGTTCGGCACCGACAACATCGGGCGCGACGTGTACACCCGGGTCGTGCACGGTGCGGGCCTGTCCCTGACCGCGACGCTCGTCGCCGTCGGAATCGCTCTCGTCGTCGGCTCGCTCGTCGGGTTGCTCTCCGGCGCGGTCGGCGGAGCGGTCGACGGGCTACTCATGCGGGCCGTCGATGTTCTGCTGTCCATCCCCGCCCTGTTGCTGTCCCTGGCGCTCGTCACCGCGCTCGGATTCGGCACCATGAACGTGGCGATCGCGGTCGGCGTCGGGCTCGTCGCGAACTTCGCCCGCGTGATGCGGTCGGAGGTCCTGCGCGTGCGCCGCGCCCTGTACGTCGAGGCGGCGTTCGCATGCGGTGCCCGCTGGCACAGAGTCCTGCGCCGGCACGTGCTGCGCAACTCGTACGCCCCCGTCGTCGCGCTCGCGGCGGTGGAGTTCGGCATGGCCGTGCTCGCTGTGTCGTCGCTGAGCTTCCTCGGCTTCGGCGCGGTGCCGCCCACCCCGGAGTGGGGATCGTTGATCTCCGAGGGCAGGAACTACCTGGCCACCGCCTGGTGGATGACGACGCTGCCCGGCCTGGTCATCGTGGCGGTCGTCCTGTCGGCGCATCGCCTCGGTCACGCCATCGAAGAACGGAGCACTCGATGACCGCGCCCCTGCTGGACGTACGCGACCTGCGGGTCGAGTACGGCAGGGGGGGCGG
>NZ_AJFC01000173.1:0-4752 GCF_000256505.1 Rhodococcus sp. P14
CCGGTCACCGCGGTGGACGGGGTCGGCTTCACGCTTTCCCGGGGTGAGGTCGTCGCGGTGGTCGGCGAGTCCGGTTCCGGCAAGTCGACGACCGCACACGCGATCCTGGGCCTGCTGTCGGGCAGCGGCAGGATCACCGGCGGCACCGTCACGTTCGACGGGCAGCGACTGGACACCCTGCCCGAACGCGCCTTCGAGAAGGTGCGCGGTGCCCGCATCGGACTCGTGCCCCAGGACCCCACCACGTCCCTGAACCCGGTCGTCCGCATCGGTGACCAGGTCGCCGAGGTCCTGCGTATCCACGGTCGCGCCGACCGGCGCACCGCGAAGATCGACGCGCGGCGCATCCTCGCGGAAGCCGGCCTCGACGATCCCGAACTCCGTGCCAGGCAGTACCCGCAGGACCTGTCCGGCGGGCAGCGGCAGCGCGTGCTCATAGGCATCGCGCTCGCATGCCGGCCGGACCTCGTCATCGCCGACGAGCCGACCAGCGCGCTCGACGTCACCGTGCAGCGGCGCATCCTCGACCACCTCGACAGCCGCATCGCCGAGACCGGTACCGCGGTCCTGCTCATCACCCACGACCTCGGCGTCGCCGCCGACCGCGCCGACCGCATCGTCGTGATGAGCCAGGGCCGGATCGTCGAGACCGGGCCGGCCCGGCAGATCCTCGAGAACCCCCGGCACGAGTACACCCGGGCGCTCGTCGCCGCCGCACCGAGCCTCGCCGGCACCGCGGCCCGGCCCGGCCGCGGACCCGCGGAACCCCTGCTCACCGTGTCCGGGGTATCGAGGACCTTCCGCATCGACCGGCGCACGTCGCTCGAGGCGGTGCGCGACGTCTCCTTCTCGGTTCCGCGCGGTCGCACTCTGTCCCTGGTCGGCGAGTCCGGTTCCGGCAAGTCCACGGTGTCCCGCATCGCGATCCGACTGGAATCCGCCACGTCCGGGCAGGTCCGGTTCGACGGGCGGGACATCACCGCGCTGCGCGGCCGGGACCTGCGCGAGCTCCGCCGCCGGGTGCAGATCGTCCACCAGAACCCCTATGCGGCCCTGAATCCCAAGCTCCGCATCCGCGACGTCGTCGCCGAACCGCTCGAAGCCTTCGGCATCGGCACGAAAAGCGAGCGCGCCGAACGTGTTGCGGAGCTGATCGGGCAGGTGGCGCTGAGCACGGCACACCTCGAGCGCAGACCCGCGGAACTGTCCGGCGGACAACGACAGCGCGTGGCGATCGCCCGCGCGCTCGCGCTGCACCCGGAACTCCTCGTGCTCGACGAGCCCGTCTCCGCGCTCGACGTGTCGGTCCAGGCGCAGATCCTCGACCTGCTCGCCCGCCTGCAGGACGAGCTGGGGCTGAGCTACCTGTTCATCTCCCACGATCTTGCCGTGGTCCGGCAGATCAGCGACACCGTCGCGGTGATGCGGTCCGGCGAAATCATCGAATCCGGGACCACCGCAGAGATTTTCGACAGACCACAGCACGAGTACACGAAACTGCTGCTCGATGCCATTCCAGGGAAGGTTCGGCATGCCCGATAGTTCACAGTTGTTGCTCGCCCTCGAATTCCGCGGAACCGGCTCGCATCCGCATTCGTGGCGTCGCACGGATTCACGCGCGGAGGACGTGTTCACCGCCCGCTACTGGGCGGATATCGTGGGCAGCGCGGATCGTGCCGGCGTCGACCTGGCCTTCCTCCCCGACTCGTTCGGTATCGACTCCGGTGCGGACACCGTGCGCGGCCGGCTCGAAGCGGTCGGCGTCGCCGCCCGGCTGTCCGCCGTCACCTCGCGGATCGGGCTGATCCCCACCGCGACGGTGACCCACACGGAACCGTTCCACGTGGCCAAGGCCGTGCAAACCCTCGACCACACCACGGCCGGCCGTGCGGGGTGGCAGGTCGCCGTCTCCGAGGGTGAGGACCGGGCCGCCCTGTTCGGCCGCAAGGGCACCCAGGGCACCGGCTCACTGTGGACCGAGGCCGCCGAGGCCGCCGAGGTCGCGGCCCGCCTGTGGGACAGCTGGGAGGACGACGCCGAGATCCGCGACGTCGCCACCGGCCGGTTCGTCGACCGGGACAAGCTGCACTACATCGACTTCGTCGGCGAGCACTTCTCCGTCAAAGGTCCGTCGATCACGCCCCGGTCACCCCAGGGCCTGCCCCTCGTCGCCGTTGCGGCAGCGGACGAGCAGTCGTTCGACTTCGCCGCAGAACGCGCCGATCTCGTGCGTATCGAGGCCGCCGACCTCGGGTCCGCCGCGAACCTGGCCGAGCGCCTGCGCGCGCAGGCCGGTGATCGGCGACCGGCGGTGCTGCTCGACATCGACGTGCTGCTCGCCGCGGACGACGCCACCGCCGCCGCGGACCTGGCCCAGCTCGAGAACTGGGCCGGCGCTGCCTACACGCCGGAGTCGCTGTTCTACCGCGGCGGCCCGGCAGGGCTGCTCGCACTCCTCGGGGACGTGGACGGCCTGGACGGCGTGGTGCTACGTCCGCTGGCCCTCGCCGGCACGGTCGCGGCGCTCACCGAACGGGTCCTGCCGGTGTTGCGGCGGCAGGACCCGACGTCCACTGGAACCCTGCGGGACCGTCTCGGCCTGCCGCGCCCCGTCAACCGCTACGCCACCGCCTGAGGAGGCCGACAACCATGCCGCAGAACACCGTTCGAAAGCAGATCCATCTGGCCGCGCACTTCCCGGGCGTCAACAACACGACCGTGTGGGCGGATCCCGAATCGAAGAGCCAGATCGACTTCGAGTCCTTCCTGCACCTGGCCCGGACCGCAGAACGCGGACTGTTCGACTTCTTCTTCCTGGCCGAGGGACTGCTGCTGCGCGAACACCGCGGCCGCATCCACGATCTCGACGTCGTCGGCCGGCCCGACACCCTTACGGTTCTCGAGGCCCTCGCCGGTGCGACGACCCACCTCGGGCTCGCGGGCACGATCAACACCACCTTCAACGAGCCGTACGAACTGGCCAAGCAGTTCGCCACCCTCGACCATCTGTCCGACGGCCGCGCCGCGTGGAACCTCGTCACCTCCTCCGACGCCTTCACCGGCGAGAACTTCCGGCGTGGCGGCTATCTCGACCACTCGCAGCGCTACGTCCGCGCCCACGAGATCGTCGACGTCACCCGGCGGCTGTGGGACGGCTGGCGCCCCGGAGCACCGGTCGTCGACCGCGAAAACGGCATCTTCGCGGCGGATTCCGACATCGCTCCGTTCGACATCCACACCACGCAGTTCGACATCTCCGGGCGGTTCGAGGTGCCACGCAGCCCGCAGGGACACCCGGTGCTCCTGCAGGCCGGCGACTCGGACGAGGGCCGCGAATTCGGCGCCGCCAAGGCCGACGCCATCTTCACCGGCCACGGCACCCTCGAGGAGGGCCACGCCTTCTACGCCGACGTCAAGGGCCGCCTCGCGAAGTACGGGCGCAGCCACGCCGACCTGAAGATCCTTCCGGCCGCGACGTTCGTCCTCGGCGACTCCGCGGAGGACGCGGCCGAGCGAGCCCGCCACATCCGGCTGCAGCAGGTGAGCCCGCAGACCGCGATCGCGTTCCTCGAGCAGGTGTGGGGCCGCGACCTGTCCGGGTACGACCCCGAAGGGCCGCTGCCGGACGTCGAACCGGAGGACAACCTGAACATCACGCGCGGCCGCGTCCGCCACGCCAAGGATCCGCGCGCCGTCGCGCTGGCCTGGCGGGAGAAGGCCGAGGCCGAGAAGCTCAGCATCCGCGAACTGATCATCGAGGTCACCGCGCGGCAGCAGTTCGTCGGCACCCCCGATCACGTCGCCGCCGAGATCGACCGCTATGTGCAGACCGACGCGAGCGACGGCTTCATCCTGGTTCCGCACCTCACCCCCGGCGGCCTCGACGAATTCGTCGACAAGGTCGTGCCGCTGCTGCAGGAACGCGGCAGTTTCCGCACCGAATACGAGGGCACCACCCTGCGCAGTCACCTCGACCTGCGCCACCCGCACGAGATCGACGAAGGAGTTCAGGCATCGTGACCACCACACTCGACCGAGAGACGTTCACCGAGGACTGGCGGAGCTGGCACGCAGCCCGCGAGGAGGCGCTGCGCCGCCCGGACGGCTGGCTCAGCCTGACCGGGCTGTACTGGCTGGACACCGAGCCCACGATCCTCGACGAGGTGCCCGGATTGTGGCGGGTGGACGGCGAGCGCGTGCTCCTCGAATCCGACGGCGGAACCGAGGTGCACAAGCCGATCGAGGGCGCACCCGGTGTCCGGGTCGCGGCCGGCGACGGCTACGCCGAGATCATCCGCCGCACCGGCCGGTTCGCCGTCCGCATCCACGACCCGAAGTCGCCGGCTCTGACGGCCTTCACCGGAATCCCCGCGTACGAGCCTGCGCCGGAGTGGGTGCTGCAGGGCCGCTTCGAGGCCTTCGATCAGGTGCGGACCGTCACCACCGGCGCCGTGGTCGACGGCCTCGAGCACCACCACAGCGCGGCCGGGCTGATCCGCTTCACCCACGACGGCGCCGAGCACCGCCTCGTCGCCTTCGGCGACGGCTCGGGTCCGCTGCGCGTGCTGTTCACCGACGGAACCAGCGGCGTGACGACCTACCCGGCCGCGCGGATCCTCGAGGTCGCCGCGCCGACCGCCGACGGCTCGGTCACGCTCAACTTCACCCGGGCAGCCAACCTGCCGTGCGCGTTCACCGACGCGGCGACGTGCCCCATCGCCCCGGCGGAGAACCGGCTGCCGGTCGCCGGCG
>NZ_AJFC01000174.1:0-10006 GCF_000256505.1 Rhodococcus sp. P14
GGCGAACGCACTCCGCGCGACGAGGAGGCCCGGTGACGACCGCATCGAATCCGGTGCCGCTCTCGGTCCTCGACCTCTCCCCCGTCAGCGAGGGATCCACCACGGCGCAGGCGTTGCACAACACCGTCGACCTGGCCCGGAGGACGGAAGGGTGGGGGTACCGCCGGTATTGGGTGGCCGAGCACCACTTCGTCGCCGTCGCGTCGTCGTCGCCGGCCGTGCTGATCGGCGCAATCGCCGCCGCCACCAGCACCATCCGCGTCGGCGCCGCCGCGGTTCAGCTCGGTCACAACACCGCGGCCGGTGTGGTCGAGGCGTTCGGCACGCTGGACGCGCTGCATCCGGGCAGGATCGACCTGGGACTCGGCCGGTCGGGACAACGCCGGGCGGAGGCGCTCGCGGCCGCCCGGTCCGGGGCCGCCGAAGAGGAATCGCACCGCGCCACCGAGGTGCGCGACGGCCTGGTCATTCCGCCGCCGTACCAGCCCGGGCCGTTGCTGTCCTCGCCGCGCCTGGTCGCCGGGTTCGCCGCGTTGCAGCAGCCGGGGGCGCAGGCCCCGGACTTCGACGGGCAGGTGGACGACATCCTCGCTCTGCTGGACGGGACCTATCGCACCGAGGACGGGATCGAGCTGCACGCCAGCCCCGGCGAGGGCGCGGACGTCGAGCTGTGGGTCTTCGGGACCAGTGCGGGGCCGTCGGCGTCGCTGGCCGGACGGCTGGGTCTGCCGTTCGGTGCGAACTACCACGTCAGTCCCGGCACCACCGTCGAGGCGGTCGAGGCGTACCGCGCGGCGTTCCGCCCGTCCCGCTTCCTCGACCGACCGTACGTGGTGGTGTCCGCCGACGCGGTCGTCGCCGACGACGACGCCACCGCGCGTGACCTGGCGGCCACGTACGGGCACTGGACGCACAGCATCCGGTCCGGCCACGGGGCCGTCCCGTACCCGGACCCGGCCACGTCGGCACCGCTGAGCGACGAGGAGCGCAGCCTCGTCGACGACCGGCTGATCACCCAGTTCGTCGGCGCTCCCGCCACCGTGGCGGAGCGGCTCGAGTCGCTGCAGCGCGTTACCGGGGCGGACGAGCTCGTGGTCACGTCGGTGACGCACCGGCACGAGGACCGGCTGCGTTCGTACGAATTGCTGGCGCGCGAGTGGGGGCTCGCCGCGCTCCGCGCCGCATGACCCCGGTGGTGAACCCGCCCGGACGGCGGGTTCACCACCGAATCGAGCATTCCCGACCAATTGTGTAGGATATCGCCCATGGCACCCGAGACCGCAGCGACCGTCGTCGCCCGCTGGTGCCGTCGTCACGTCGATCTGGGCCGGACCTCCTCGGGCATCTGTACGGGCTGACCGCTCACAGCCCCTTCCGCCACGTCGCGCCGGAGTACCACCGGAGCGGCGCATTCTCCAGGAGAAAACCCTTGTCGCACAACGCTATCCGGACCATTCATCGCCCCCTGCGTATCGCCGTCGAGCTTGCCGGACCCGAGGGACCGCACTACTGGGCCGATCTGACCACCGGACGCGCCGACGAACCGGCGCTCGACCTGAGCGCCTCGCCGTCGAACGTGGTCCGGATCCGCGCCGCCGACCTGAGGGAGAGCGCGAAGCTCCGCGAACGGGCACGCTCCGAAGCCCGCGCCGACGGTCGCGATCCCGACAGCATCAGCGTCCTGGTCGATCTCGAGGTGCTCGTCGCCGAGGAGGCCCGCGGCGCCCGCAAGCAGTATGCGCTGCTCGACGGCCGTCGTCGCGCAGACACCCTGTCCTACATCGGCACCCCGCACGGCCTCGCCGGACTGATCGCCGACATCCACACCACCCGCGTGGCCGACGGCGTGACGATCCTCCCACTCGGTGCCGAGTTCACGATCGAGCACATCGTCGACGGCACCCTGCCGTGGCTCGAATCACGGGGGCTGGCAACGCCGTCGCCCGCTGTGGTGGAGGTCCTGCGCCGCTTCGGCACCGGGGACCGCGGGCTCATCCTGGCCTCCTGACCGTCGTTCGAGACGCGGGGCGAGAGTTTCTTCTCTCGCCCCGCCTTTCGTCGTCCGGTCCACGCGTCCCGCTCGGCAGGGGCGCCGGGCGCCGTCCGGCGCGGACCAGAATTGGAATCGGACCGATTTCAACCGTGGCCCGCGCTCCGCCCCGCCCTTAACCTCGCAACAATGTCCCTCGCATTCCATTGGTTTCTTCCCACCTACGGCGACAGCCGCCTGATCGTCGGCGGCGGCCACGGAACGCCCGCCGGGGCGGCCCGCGGTGATCGGCGCGCCACCGTCGGGTACCTGGCGTCGATCGCCCGCGCCGCCGAGGAGTTCGGATTCGCCGGCGCACTCACCCCTACCGGCGCATGGTGCGAGGACGCCTTCCTCACCACGGCAATGGTGGCGCGCGAATCCGAGCGACTCGCCTTCCTCGTGGCGTTCCGCCCGGGACTGATCAGCCCCACCCTCGCCGCGCAGATGGCGGCGACGTTCTCACTGCACGCCCCGGGGCGGATCCTGCTCAACGTCGTGGTGGGCGGCGAGGCCCACGAGCAGCGCGCGTACGGCGACCACCTCGGCAAGGACGAGCGGTACGCCCGAGCGGACGAGTTCCTCTCGATCGTCCGACGGTTGTGGGCCGGCGAGACCGTCACCCACTCCGGCACGCACCTGAACATCTCGGAAGCCGCGCTGGCCACGCTCCCGAGCCCTGTCCCCCCGTTGTACTTCGGTGGATCGTCCGCCGCGGCGGGCCCGGTGGCCGCCGAGCACGCCGACGTCTACCTCACCTGGGGTGAGCCGCCGGCGGCCGTCGCCGAAAAGATCGCATGGATCCGCGAACTCGCCTCCCGGCGCGGACGCACCATCCGGTTCGGCATCCGCCTGCACGTCATCACCCGGGACACCGCCGCCGATGCGTGGGCGCAGGCCGACCGGCTGATCGCGGCACTCGGCCCCGACACGGTGACCGCGGCACAGGCGGGTCTCGCACGCAGTGAGTCCGAAGGACAGCGCCGCATGCTCGCCCTGCACGAGAACAACCGGCGCAGCGGAGACTGGCGCGACGCCCGTAACCTGGAGGTGGCGCCGAACCTGTGGACCGGGGTGGGTCTCGTGCGCGGCGGGGCCGGGACGGCGCTGGTCGGCAGCCATACCGAAGTCGCCGACCGGATCGCCGAATACGCCGCGCTGGGCATCGACGAGTTCGTCCTCTCGGGATACCCGCACCTCGAGGAGCTGTACTGGTTCGGCGAGGGGGTGCTACCGGTCCTGCGGGAACGCGGACTGTTCACCGGCGGTGCCGGCGGCGCCGTATCCGGAAGCGTTCCCTTCCTTCCCGCCGGGGTCCGCTGAGATGGGCACTGCCGAGGTCACATCCGGGATCGTCGACGGCGACCACGCGCTCGAGACGGCCACGGTGCTGGGCCGGCGATTCGCCGAGAACGCCACGCTCCGCGACGCGAACCGCGAACTGCCGCACACCCAGATCCGCGAGTTCGCCGGATCGGGCCTCGGCGCGGTGACGGTGCCCCGCGCGTACGGCGGGCTCGACGTGCCCACCGAGACGCTCGTGGAGATCTTCCGGCTCCTCGCCGAGGCAGATCCGAGTATCGCGCAGATCCCCCAGTCCCATTTCACCTTCCTCGAACTGCTCCGGTCGCAGGGAACCCCGGATCAGCAGGAGTTCTTCTACGGTGAGGTGCGGTCCGGAGCCCTGTTCGCGAACGCGCAGAGCGAACGGGGCCCCCATCCCGTCGACGTGGACACCACGGTGCTCGTCCCGTCCGGTGCGGGTTTCACGCTCTCGGGCCGCAAGTTCTACAGCACGGGCGCCCTGTTCGCGGACTGGATCGCCGTGCGCGCCAGTGTGGTCGGCGACGGCGGCACCCCGGGCCGCGGCACTCCGAAGGCCGTGGCGTTCGTGCCCCGCGACGCCGCCGGGCTCACCGTCGTCGACGACTGGGACGGCATGGGGCAGCGCACCACCGCCAGTGGCACCGTCACCCTCGACGGCGTGACGGTGCCCGCCTCGTCGATCGTCCCGTACTCGGGGTTGTTCGACGGGCCCACCACCTACGGGGCACAGGCACAGATCCTGCACGCCGCGATCGACGTGGGGATTGCGACCGGCGCCCTGCGCGAGGCGGTCGTGCAGGCCGGCCGCGCCCGTCCCCACTTCGAGGCGGGAGTCGACCGCGCGGTGGACGATCCGCTACTGGCTCACCTCGCCGGCGAGGTGACGGTCACGGTGCGGGCGGCCCAGGCCCTGCTGACCGTCGCGGCCCGCGCGGTGGACTCCGCGCGCGCCGACCTCGACGCCGACACCGCCGCGGCGGCATCGATCGACGTCGCCACCGCGAAGGTCGCGGCGACCCGCGCCGCGCTCGACGCCGCGAACGCGGTGTTCGAACTGGGCGGCACCCGAAGCGCATCCGGCGCGGCCAACCTGTCCCGCTACTGGCGCGACGCACGCACCCACACCCTGCACGACGCGACGCGCTGGAAGCTGCAGCACATCGGCCGTTGGACGCTGGACGGGACATCTCCACCGCGGCACGGGGTGATCTGAGACGACCGCACGCCCGTTCCCCGGCGCCAGTATTGAACTCTGGCCGATCGCAAC
Source organism: Rhodococcus sp. P14 (assembly GCF_000256505.1). Taxonomy (NCBI): domain Bacteria; kingdom Bacillati; phylum Actinomycetota; class Actinomycetes; order Mycobacteriales; family Nocardiaceae; genus Rhodococcus; species Rhodococcus sp. P14. Next base: position 4,623 of record NZ_AJFC01000174.1, read on the forward strand.
CGGTGCCATCGCGGGCCCGATTGTCCATCGTTGTGTCGACATCGACGCCACACCGAGGAGCATGACAGGTGAGCAGTTCAACGATCCAGACGCCGGCCGTGACCGACGACGAACTCCGGGAGCGCTTCCGGCCGACCTTCGACCGGATCGCCGAGGGAGCCGTCCAGCGCGAGCACGAGCGCCGGCTGCCGTTCCACGAGGTGCAGTGGCTGCGGGAGGCCCGTTTCGGCGCCCTGCGGGTACCGGTCGAGTTCGGCGGCTTCGGTGCCACGGTCCGTCAGCTGTTCGACCTGCTGATCGACCTCGCTGCCGCCGAGTCGAACCTGCCACAGGCGCTGCGCGTGCACTGGAGCTTCGTCGAGGACCAGCGGCTCGCGGGTGACGAACGCGCCCGGCACTGGCTCGCGGCCACCGCGGACGGCACGCTCGTCGGCAACGCCATCACCGAACCGGGGGTCGGTGCCGCCGACCGCTACCGCACGACCCTCACCCGCAAGGGCGGCGACTGGGCCCTCGACGGAATCAAGTACTACAGCACCGGAAGCCTGTACGCCGACCACATCCTCGTCGCCGCGGACCGCGACGGCGAGCGGGTCTCGGTACTGGTGGACGCGCGGCAGGAGGGCGTCGAGCAGACCGACGACTGGGACGGTTTCGGCCAGCGGCTCACCGCGAGCGGTACCACCACCTTCACGGGAGTCGTGGTGCCGGAGGACCGCATCCTCGGGCCCGGCTACGGCGCCCCGGGCCGCACCTACGCGACCGCCTACCTGCAGCTGGTGCAGCTCGCGGTGCTCGCCGGCATCGCCCGGCGCGCCGAGGCCGACGCCGTCGACTGGGTTCGGGCGCGCACCCGCACGTTCACCCACGCCGTGGCCGACCTGCCACGGCACGACCCGCTGGTCCAGCAGGTGATCGGGAAGCTGTCGGCCGCGGCCTTCGGTGCCCGCGCCGCCGTGCTCGCCGTCGCCGACGACCTCGACGTCCTTCTCGACGCGGGCGCCGACGACCCCGAACTGCTCGACCGCGCCGAGGCTTCCGCCGCCCGCGCCCAGTCGGTGGTGATCGGGCTCGTCCTCGACGCGACGGCGCAGCTGTTCGAGGTCGGCGGCGCATCCATCACCTCGTCGGAGGCGGCGCTGGACCGGCACTGGCGCAACGCACGGACCGTCGCGGCGCACAACCCGCTGATCTACAAGCAGCAGGCCGTCGGCGCCCATGTGCTCAACGGAGATCCGCTCCCCTACGCGTGGAGCGCGGGCCGTCGCCCCGGAGTCATCGCGTGACCCGGCACATCCGCTTCAACGCGTTCGACATGAACTGCGTGGCCCACCAGTCCCCCGGACTGTGGCGCCACCCCGCGGACCGGTCGCATCGCTACACCGACCTCGGGTACTGGACCGAACTTGCCCGGCTCCTCGAACGCGGCCTGTTCGACGGCCTGTTCATCGCCGACGTGCTCGGCACGTACGACGTCTACGGCGGCACCGACGAGGCGGCGCTGCGGCAGGGGGCGCAGGTCCCGGTGGCCGATCCGCTCCTGCTCGTCTCCGCGATGGCCGCGGCGACCGAGCATCTCGGCTTCGGCATCACCACCGGAACAGGATTCGAGCATCCTTACCCGTTCGCGCGGCGGCTCTCGACCCTCGACCACCTCACCCGCGGCCGCATCGGATGGAACGTCGTCACCGGATACCTGCCGTCCGCGGCCCGCAACTTCGGCGAGGCCGACCAGCTCGATCACGACACCCGCTACGACCACGCCGACGAGTACCTCGAGGTGCTCTACAAGCTGTGGGAGGGCTCCTGGGAGGACGACGCCGTCGTCCGGGACGCCGAGCGCGGCCTCTACATCGACCCGGAGAAGGTGCACCACATCGGGCATCGCGGTGCGCATTTCACGGTGCCCGGCATTCACCTGTCCGAACCGTCACCGCAGCGGTCCCCGGTGATCTATCAGGCCGGGGCGTCGCCGCGCGGCGTGCGCTTCGCGGCGGAGAACGCGGAGGCGATCTTCGTCGGGCCGCCGTCCAAGCGGGTCCTGCGCGACACCGTGGCCCGCATCCGGGCCGCGCTCGTCGACGCCGGCCGCGATCCGTACTCCGCGCGGATCTACGCCCTCGCCACGATCGTCACGGACGCCACCGACGAGGCGGCCGCGGCCAAACACGAGGAGTACAAGCGGTACGCCAGCCTCGAGGGCGCGCTGGTGTTCACCTCCGGCTGGATGGGTATCGACCTGTCCCGCTACGACCTCGACGAGCCGATCGGCAACGTCGAGAGCAACGCCATCCGCTCCGCGGTCGCGGCGTTCCAGGAGGCCGACGACGACGGCCGCGAATGGCGCGTCCGCGACATCGCCGAGTGGGCGAGCATCGGCGGACTGGGCCCCCGCTTCGTCGGCTCCGGCGAGTCCGTCGCCACCCGGTTGCAGGAGTGGGTGGCCGAAACCGACGTCGACGGGTTCAACCTCGCCTATGCCGTCACGCCCGGCTCGTTCGAGGACGTGATCACCCACGTCGTCCCCGTCCTCCAGGAGCGCGGTGCCTACCCGACGACCTACACCGAGGGAACGCTGCGCCACAAGCTCTTCGGCAAGGGCGACCGCCTCCCCGACGAGCATCGGGGCGCCCGCTACCGGCTCGGCGCGCCCCTCTCGACCGTGACCGACCGCCACCGCGCCTACGTCGGCTGATCCATCACCGCCCACCACGAGGAGATTCCATGACCACCACTCGACGTTCCGTCGCCGTCGTCGGCGCCGGACTGGCCGGGACCACGGCCGCGCTCGGCTTCCTCGATGCCGGATTCGACGTCACCGTCCTCAGCGATCGGGATCGCGAGTCGCTGCGCAACGACGTGCCGGCGACCGGAACGGCCGTCTACTTCGGCAAGTCCCGCGAGTCCGACGCCCGGATCATCGAGGATCTGTACGCCGACGGACCCCATTCGACCGGCATGAGCACGCGCCTGTACTCGGGCGACGGCGACACCCGCGCCGAGGTCCTCGAGTTCGACCCGGATTTCCGGTACGTCGCGCAGGGCGTCGACGTCCGGCTTCGGGCGGACGACCGGCTGGGCCGTTTCCTCGACCGGGGTGGCCGGTTCGAGGTGCGCGCGGTGACGCCGGAGAGTCTCGATGCGATCGCCGCCGAGCACGACCTGACGCTCGTCGCGACCGGCAAGGGCGGCCTGTCGTCGCTGTTTCCCGTCGACGCCGAGCGCACCGTCTACCGCGAGCCCCAGCGCACCCTGCTGCTGGTGACGCTCCGGGGACTCGGGCACGGCCCGGACACGTGGGGTTACCGCTCCGAGGCGGGGGGCGCCCACAACCTGTTCAACCTGCACACCGAGTACGGCGAGGCCTGGCTCGGCCCGTACCTGCACAAGGACGCGGGTCCGACGTGGAGCTTCCTCGGCTTCGCCAAGCCGGGCAGCCCGTGGGTCGAGCGGTTCGAGGCGGTCACCGACGTCCACAGCGCGCGTCGCACCGTCGTCGAGCTGTACCGCGACTACTTCCCGCAGGACGCCCCCGAGGTGGAGAAGCTCGAGGTCATCGAGGCCGATCCGCACTCGTGGCTGCGCGGGGCCGTCACCCCGACGGTGCGGCGGGCGGTGGGCCGCACGGCCGGGGGCCACGTCGTCGCCGCGATCGGCGACACCGCCATCGCGTTCGACCCCATCGCCGGCCAGGGCGCACAGAACACCGTGGTGCAGGTGGCGGCGCTGGTCGAGGCGGCACGCGGCCACGAGGGCGAGTTCACCGCCGGCTGGCTCACGGAGCAGTTCGAAAAGCACTGGGACGCCCGCGGTCACGCCGCCGCGGAGGTGACCCGGTTGTTCCTCGGCGATCCGAAGTACGCCGTGCACGCGGAGTTGCTCTTCCCCGCGGCGACCGTGAGTGAGCCGGTGGCCGCCGCGCTGTTCGGGTTCCTGTCCGAACCCGGCACGCTGCTCGGCATCGGCACCCGCGACGACGTGCTGGCGTTCATCACCGCGCATGCCGGCGAGCCGGCCGAGGACGTGCTGGCGCGGTTCCAGCCGAGCGGCGGCTTCAGCGCGTCGCCGCTCGCCGGCGCAGCGGTCCAGCCCGCCTGACGACGACCCGGTCCCGACCGTCGCGACCGCTCGCGACGGTTGGGATCGGGTTGATTCCAACGATTGGGTGCGGCGGGTGCGGACGCTTGAATTGGTGCCCATGTCGACCGAACACATCACCCCCGAGATCAAATTCGCCTACTGGGTGCCCAACGTCAGCGGCGGCCTGGTCACCTCGAACATCGAACAGCGCACCAGCTGGGACTACGACTACAACGTCCGGCTCGCCCGCACCGCCGAGAACAACGGCTTCGAGTACGCACTCAGCCAGGTGCGGTACGAGGCCAGCTACGGCGCGGAGTTCCAGCACGAGTCCACCAGCTTCTCCCTCGCTCTCCTGCTGGCCACCGAGCGCCTGAAGGTGATCGCCGCCGTCCATCCCGGACTGTGGCAGCCGGCGGTGCTCGCCAAACTGGGTGCCACCGCCGACCAGCTCTCCAGCGGCCGGTTCGCCGTCAACGTCGTCAGCGGCTGGTTCAAGGACGAGTTCACCCACCTCGGCGAGCCGTGGCTCGAGCACGACGAACGCTACCGCCGCAGTGCCGAGTTCCTGCAGGTGCTGCGCAGGATCTGGACCGAGGACGATGTCGACTTCCGCGGCGACTTCTACCGCATCCACGACTTCACCCTCAAGCCCAAGCCCGCCAACACGCCCGAGCGGCCCAATCCCGAACTGTTCCAGGGCGGTAACTCCACTGCCGCGATCGCCAACGGTGGCCGCTACGCGGACTGGTACTTCAGCAACGGCAAAGACTACGACGGCATCAGCGACCAGATCGCCGACCTGCGCGCCGTCGCCCGCGAGCACCAGCGCGAGGTAAAGGTCGGCCTCAACGGGTTCATCATCGCCCGCGACACCGAGAAGGAAGCGCGCGACACGCTCCGCGAGATCATCGAGAAGGCGAACCGCCCGGCGGTCGAGGGCTTCCACAGCGCCGTGCAGCAGGCCGGCGCGTCCACCGGGGACAAGAAGGGTATGTGGGCCGACTCGACATTCGAGGACCTGGTCCAGTACAACGACGGCTTCCGCACCCAGCTCATCGGCACGCCTGAGCAGATCGCCCATCGCATCGTCGAATACCGCCGGCGCGGGGTCGATCTCATCCTGTCCGGCTTCCTCCATTTCCAGGAGGAGATCGAGTACTTCGGCGAGAAGGTGCTGCCGCTCGTGCGCGAACTCGAGGCCGCCGATCAGGACGACCGCGAGCCCGTGGTCGTCTGACCCGGCCCGATCACCGCCACGCGGATCGCAGGACAGGCGCCCAGCGCTCGGCGTAGTCCGCGAT
>NZ_AJFC01000175.1:0-14604 GCF_000256505.1 Rhodococcus sp. P14
CCGCGGCGAAGAAGACCACGGCGGCCAAGAAGGCACCGGCCCGCAAGGCCGCCGCCAAGAAGTAGCCGTTCCGGCACGGCGCGGGTCCGGAAGACCGTCGCCGAGAAGGGGCGCCGCCGAGAGCGGCGCTACCGCCCGGATCCCGTCCGTTCGGCGGCCATCGGGGGAGATCTCCCCGATGGCCGCCGACGCGCGTTCAGGCGGCGCCGGGGGGCAGTGGGCTGTCGATGTGGTCCACTGCGACGAGCCGGTCGCCGGCCAGCGACAGGACCCAGGTGCTGCCCTTCCGGTTACGCGTGTTCGGCGCGACCACCCCGTCGTGCTCGGCCCACCATCGCACCAGGTCCGGAATCACCTTGCCCTGGCTGCAGATCACCGGCACGCCACCGCGCTGGGCGAGCTCGAGTGCCCGCTTGCGTCCGAGTTGCGGATCGGCGCCGTATTCCTCCTCCGTCAGGGAGGGCTCGACGGCGACCTCGACCCCGAGCCGGTCCGCGAGCGGTTGCACCGTCTGCACACAGCGCGCCCGGTCCGCGGCGACCACGCTGTCGGCGCCGAACGCGAGCAGTTGAGGCACGAGGGCCTGGGCCTGGGCGCGGCCCGCCGCGTCGAGGGGCCGGTCCCGATCGTCGCCGCGGTGGTTCTTGCGGCTGCCGGCCTTCGCGTGCCGCACGATCAGCACCGTCGCCGTGTCCGGCGGCAGGGCCTGGAAGCGCCGCAGCACCGTGTGGTCCATCGGGTACGACAGGGCCGCGTAGGCGTCGTCGGGTGCGAGCCAGCGCAGTTCGTCGACCTCGTCGTTCGGGACGAACCGGCCGCTGCATGCCGCGGCGGCCCAGTAGTCCACTCGCTTGAGCTTCCGGTGACCCGGAACCGGGTAGGTGACCTTGCCGAGAGACCGGCCGAGGCGCGCGGAAATCCCGGTCTCCTCCTCGATCTCGCGTACGGCGGCGACGACGGGAGTCTCGCCGGGATCGAGCTTGCCCTTGGGGAAGGACCAGTCGTCGTAGCGCGGCCGGTGCACGACGGCGATCTCGATACGGTTCCGGGCGGTCGGGTTCCTTCGCCACAGGACGGCCCCGGCGGCGAAGATGTTGGCTCGCATTGCGTTGTCGGAAACGGGGGACACCGACATCCTTCCGATCAGGAGCTGCGGCTGCGCATGAGCTCTTCTTGGTGGTCGCGGGCGGCGGTTCCCGGTGCCGGCGACGCGAGCCAGGTGCCGTCGGCCCGCAACGTCCAGCACCGGGTCGCCGGATCGAGCGCCGACTCGAAGATCGAGTCGAGTTGCGCAGCCAGCCGGGGATCCTTCACCTGGGCCATCACCTCCACCCGGCGGTCGAGGTTGCGATGCATCATGTCTGCGCTGCCGATCCAGATCTCGTCGGCCGCCCGGAAATGCAGGACGCGCGAATGCTCCAGGAATCTTCCGAGAATGGATCGCACCGTGATGTTCTCACTGAGCCCCGGCACTCCGGGCTTGAGCGCGCAGATGCCGCGCACGACGATCTCGACCGGTACCCCGGCGCGGGAGGCACGGTACAGCGCGTCGATGACCTGTTCGTCGACGAGCGCATTGGCCTTCAGGCGGATCCCGGCGTCGCGTCCGGCCTGGTGGTGCTCGATCTCGGTGTCGATCCGTTCGATGATGCCCGACCGCACGCCGTGCGGGGCGACGAGCAGGTTGCGGGACTTCGCCTTCCGCGAGTACCCGGTGAGAGTGTTGAACAGGTCGGTCAGGTCCGCGCCGATCTCCGGTGCCGCGGTGAGCAGACCGACATCCTCGTACAGACGCGCAGTCTTCGGGTTGTAGTTGCCGGTGCCGATGTGGCAGTAGCGGCGGATGAGCGAGCCCTCGCGGCGGACCACGAGGCACGTCTTGCAGTGGGTCTTGAGACCCACCAGGCCGTACACCACGTGCACGCCGGCCTGCTCCAGCTTGCGGGCCCACTTGATGTTCGCCTGTTCGTCGAAGCGTGCCTTGATCTCCACCAGCGCCACCACCTGCTTGCCGGCCTCCGCCGCGGCGATCAACGCGTTGACGATGGGGGAGTCGCCCGAGGTGCGGTAGAGGGTCTGCTTGATGGCGAGCACCTGGCTGTCGGCTGCGGCCTGCTCGATGAACCGCTGCACGCTGGTGGAGAAGGAATCGTAGGGGTGGTGCACCAGCACGTCGCCCTCGCGCAGCGTCGAGAACACGCTCTTGGGGGTCTCGCGCTCGCCGAAAGCGGGGTGGGTGGCCGGCACGAACGGCCGGTCCTTCAGATCGGGCCGGTCGACGTCGTGCACCTGCCACAGACTCGACAGGTCCAGCAGTCCCGGCAGCTGCACCACGTCGGCGGGATCGACGTCCAACTCGCGCAGCAACAGTTCGAGCATGTGCTCGGTCATGTCGTCGGCGACCTCGAGGCGCACCGGGGAACCGAAACGGCGACGGGCGAGTTCCCGCTCGAGTGCCTGCAGGAGGTCCTCGTCGCGGTCCTCCTCGACCTCGAAGTCGGCGTTGCGGGTGACCCGGAAGGCGTGGTGCTCGACGATCTCCATCCCCGGGAACAGCACGTCGAGGTGTGCCGCGATGAGTTCTTCGAGCGGAAGGAATGCGTCGATCTCGTCCGGTGAGCCGTCCCGCCGGACCCGCACGAAGCGATCGACGTTGTCGGGCACCTTGACCCGAGCGAAGTGCTCGCCGGCGGACTGGCGATCCTTCACGGTGACAGCGAGGTTGAGGCTCAGCCCGCTGATGTACGGGAACGGGTGCGCCGGATCGACCGCGAGCGGGGTCAGAACCGGGAACACCTGCTCGGCGAAGTGAGCGGTCAGGCGCTGCTTCTCGTCGTCCGCCAGATCGTCCCACCGGATGATCGAAATGCCTTCGGCAGTCAGAGCGGGCAGGACCGAGTCGAGGAAGACGAGGGCGTGGCGGCGCGCGATCTCCTGGGTGCTGCGCGCGATGAGCGCGAGTTGCGCTCGTGGCGACAGCCCGTCGGCGGAGCGGACCGACAAGCCGGTCTCGGCGCGACGCTTGAGGCCGGCGACGCGCACCATGTAGAACTCGTCGAGATTCGAAGCGAAGATGGCGAGGAACTTGGCGCGTTCGAGCAGCGGCAGCGACGTGTCCTCGGCCAGCGCGAGCACCCGCGCGTTGAAGTCGAGCCAGCTCAGTTCGCGGTTGAGGTAGCGGTCCGGGGGCAGACCGTCGGCGACGGCCTGCAGCGTCGTGGCGGCGGGCGGGGCGCTCGGCGCCGAGGCCGAACGGGTAGCGGTCGCACCGTCGAGGCCGCCTCCTCCGTCGCCGGATGCCCCGGCGAACCCGGGAGGGTCGGTGTCGATGCGCTGGTCCGTGGAATCGCCGTGTTTCACACGTCGATCATCCCTCAGTTTCGGAACGGCGGACAATCCGTCGGCGTCCGTCACCCGAAGTCGGGATGACGAACAGGCATCGGCCATCCGATCCGTCCGAGCGCCGACGCCGTCGCGGGCCCGACGCCCTGCACCGTCGCGGCCTCGAGGTCGGCGACGGTGTCGACGTCGAGCCGCAGCCCGGGCCAGTCCCCGGGTAGGGGGCGGGCGCCCGCCCGCACGTGACGGTGCGCCGAATCGGGACCGAACAGCGGGACGAGGGGTCCGGGCGTGCAGTGCAGCAGCGCCGAGGTGCCGGTGCCGGTGTGGTCCACGACGACCGCCCGGCCGGCCTCGCGTGCCGCGGACAGCGCCGCGGACAACTCGGCGGGCCGCAGCGCCGGCAGGTCCGCGTGCAGCGCGATCAGATCCACGCCCGGCTCGCGGCAGCGCACCCGGTGGGCGGCGGCGGCGAGCGCTGCGTTCAGTGGATCGACGGAGGCGGGATCGACGGAGGCGGGATGATCACGATGGGGATCGACGGATGCGCCGGCCGTGCAAGCCGCCGGGGGATCGGCGAGTGTGTGCGCGCCCGCGCCGAGGGCGAGCGCGGCGACGTCGGCGTCGGTGGTGATGACGGTGACGGCGAGCCCCTCGACCGCCAGCGCCGCGTGCAGGGTGTCGGCGAGCATCGCGAGCACCAGGGCGGCTCGGTCGCCGGGGTCGAGGACGTGCGCGAGCCGCGACTTCGCCAGGCCGAGGGCCTTGACGGGAATCAGCACGTGCGCGGTGGTCATGGTCGTCGATTCTGCCAGTCGGCGGCGACGGCGGTCGCGGGCGCGGGCGGTGGGCGATACTGGAGCAGCCGCGGCGCTGGTCTGCGGACGGGATCGGACACGAGTAAGGGGACTGCGTGAGCAAGGCTGCGGTGTTGGGAGCGGGGTCGTGGGGGACGGCCTTCGCCAAGGTGCTGGCGGAGGCCGGAACGGACGTGACGATCTGGGCGCGGCGTGCGGAGGTGGCCGAGGCCATCGCCACCCGGCACGAGAACCCGGACTACCTGCCCGGCGTCGAACTGCCCGCCACGGTGCGCGCCACCGCGGATCATCGCGTCGCTCTCGACGGAGTGGACTTCCTCGTCCTCGCGGTGCCGTCGCAGACGTTGCGCGCGAATCTCGGGGCGTGGCGCGACGACATCGGTCCCGACGCGACCCTGTTGAGCCTGGCGAAGGGCATCGAGAGCGGCACCCTCATGCGGATGAGCCAGGTGATCGCTCAGGTGACCGGCGCCGAGCACGACCGCATCGCGGTGCTGTCCGGACCGAATCTCGCCCGTGAGATCGCCGATCGGCAGCCCGCCGCCACGGTGATCGCATGCTCCGACTCCACTCGCGCTCTCGAGATTCAAAGAGCATGTGCCACTGGTTATTTCAGGCCGTATACGAATACGGACGTGATCGGCTGCGAGATCGGTGGCGCGTGCAAGAACGTCATCGCCCTCGCGTGCGGCATGGCGGCCGGGGTCGGACTCGGTGACAACACCGTCGCCTCCATCATCACTCGCGGCCTGGCCGAGATCACGCGGCTGGGAACTGCCCTCGGCGCCAAGCCGGCCACGCTGGCCGGACTCGCCGGCGTGGGCGACCTCGTGGCCACGTGCACCTCGCCCCTGTCGCGCAACCGGTCGTTCGGCGAGCGGCTGGGACGGGGAGGGACACTCGAGAGTGCGCAGGAGGCCACCCACGGCCAGGTGGCCGAGGGGGTCAAGTCGTGCACCTCCGTCCGGGCGCTGGCGGCCAGTTACGACGTGGAGATGCCGCTCACCGACGCCGTGCACCGCGTCTGCTACGAGGGCATGTCGGTGCCCGAGGCGATCGGACTGCTCCTCGGCCGTCGAGTCAAGCCGGAGTGAGGGCGTGCCGGGGGACTCGACGCGTTGCGTGAAAGCTGTTGCCGCCGAACATGTGCCGGGGGAGCCGCTGCAACCCGGCCCGGTTCTCGCGGCCCCCTACCAGCTCGGGGCGGAGGGCACCGAAACCGACACCTACGCCCGCGCCTCCCATCCGGGCTGGCGGGCCCTCGAATCCGCGCTGGCCGCGCTCGAGGGCGCGGCGGCAGCCCGGGTCGTCGGATCCGGAATGTCGGCGGTCACCGTCGCGCTGCGGTCGCTGAGCCGGGGCGGCGGCACCGTCGTCGTCCCCGCCGACGGGTACTACCAGGTGCGGGCCTACGCGCGCGAATGCCTCGAACCCCTCGGCATCACGGTTCACGAACTCACCTGCGCCCAGTTCGGCGACGGAGGTCTACGCGCGGTCCTCGCCGGTGCTGGTGCGGGCGCGCTCGTGCTCGCCGAGACCCCGTCCAACCCGGGACTGGACGTCGTCGACCTGCGCGCCACCGCGGCACTGTGCCGGACCGCAGGCGCCCTGCTCGTGGTGGACAACACCACCGCCACCCCGCTGGGGCAGCAGCCACTCGCGCTGGGCGCGGACGTCGTCGTCGCCAGCGGCACGAAATCGCTCAGCGGGCACAGCGATCTGCTGATGGGGTACCTCGCCGTGGCCGACGGCGCACTCGTGCCACCCCTCGACCGCGAGCGCCTGCTCTCCGGCACCGTCCTCGGTCCGTTCGAGACGTGGCTGGCACACCGAAGCCTGGGCACCGCCGGGTTGCGCTTCGACCGGCAGTGCGCCAACGCGCTCGCCGTGGCCACGATGCTGCGTGAGCATCCCGCGGTCGGTGGCGTCCGATACCCCGGTCTGGACGACGATCCCGCGCACCCCGTCGCCGCGGCGCAGATGCGCCGGTTCGGGCCGCTGGTGACGTTCCGGCTCGACGACGAGCAGCAGTTCCACCGGTTCGTCGCGGTGAGCGAGCTCGTCACCGCCGCGACCAGTTTCGGGGGCATCCACACCACCGCGGACCGGCGTGCCCGCTGGGGTGATCCCGTACCGCCCGGCTTCGTGCGGTTGTCCTGCGGGATCGAGGACACCGCCGACCTGCTCGACGATCTCGACCGTGCGCTCGCCCGGCGCTGAGCAGGACTCGGATACCGGCCGGGCGGGCGGCACCGGTACGGTTTGTGCCGTGAGCACACCCCGAATCCGGGTGGCCGTCGTCTTCGGTGGCCGCAGCAACGAGCACTCCGTCTCCTGCGTTTCGGCAGGCAGCATCCTGCGCCACCTCGACCCGCAACGCTACGAGGCCGTCCCGATCGGTATCACCACCGACGGCGCCTGGGTGCTCGCCGACTCGGACCCGGAACGGCTCGCCAAGGCGGGCCGCGAACTGCCGACCGTCGACGCGGACGGTTCGGCGCTGGTGCTCACCGCCGATCCCACCCGGGCCGGTGACATCGTCGCCCTCGCCGAGGGCGAGTTCGGCAAGGTCCTCGCCTCCGTCGACGTCGTGTTCCCCGTGCTGCACGGCGCCTATGGCGAGGACGGCACCATCCAGGGGCTGCTCGAACTCGCCGGCGTCCCGTACGTGGGACCGGGCGTCCTCGCCAGCGCCGCCGGGATGGACAAGGAGTTCACCAAGAAGTTGCTGGCCGCGGAGGGTCTGCCCGTCGGATTCCAGGTCGTGCTGCGGCCCGGCACCGCGACCGTCACCGAGCAGCAGAAGCAGCGTCTCGGCCTCCCCGTGTTCGTCAAGCCCGCCCGCGGCGGATCCTCCATCGGGATCAGCCGTGTCGCCGACTGGGCGGCGCTCGATGCGGCGATCGACAAGGCTCGCCGGCACGACCCGAAGGTGATCGTCGAATCCGCGATCGTCGGCCGCGAGGTCGAATGCGGTGTACTGGAGTTCCCCGACGGCGACGTGCGCGCCAGCGTCGTCGCCGAGATCCGGATGCCCGACCCGTCCGGCGATCACGAGGCGTTCTACGACTTCGACACCAAGTACCTCGACGACGTGTGCGAGTTCGACGTGCCCGCCAAGCTCGACGACGACGTCTCCGACCGGATCCGGGACCTCGCGGTCCGCGCCTTCCGCGCCCTCGACTGCCAGGGCCTGTCCCGGGTCGACTTCTTCGTCACGGAGGACGGGCCGGTGATCAACGAGATCAACACCATGCCCGGGTTCACGTCGATCTCGATGTACCCGCGCATGTGGGAGGCCAGCGGCCTCGAGTACCGCACGTTGCTCTCCACCCTGGTCGACACCGCCCTGGCCCGGGGGACCGGGCTGCGCTGAGCCGTCCGGACGCGGACTAGTCTGGAGGCCATGACTGCCGTGACCCCTGACTCATCTGCGACCGTTTCCGGGGACGTCCGGGCGACCGGCGCCGGGGACACCCGCGAGGCCGTGCACGCCGCGGCCCGTCGCGCCCGCGTCGCCTCCCGCCGGCTCGCCCTGCTCACCACCGCGCAGAAGGACGCCGCCCTGCACGCCGCGGCGGACGCCGTGCTCGCCGCGTCCGACGCGGTGCTCGCTGCCAACGCCGAGGACATCGAGACCGCCCGCGCGGCAGGCACCGAGGAATCCCTCCTCGACCGGCTCCGTCTCACCCAGGCCCGGGTCGAGGGCATTGCGGCGGGGTTGCGCCAGGTCGCGGGGCTGCCCGACCCGATCGGCGAGGTCGTCCGCGGCTCGACCCTGCCCAACGGCCTCGAGATCCGGCAGATGCGGGTGCCGCTCGGCGTCGTCGGGATGGTGTACGAGGCCCGGCCGAACGTGACCGTCGACGCCTTCGGGCTGGCCCTCAAGTCCGGCAACGCGGCCCTGCTGCGCGGGTCGTCGTCCGCCGCCCGTTCCAACGCGGCGCTCGTCGAGGCCCTGCGCGGCGCCCTCGCCACGCAGGAACTGCCGGAGGACGCCGTGCAACTGCTGCCGAGCGCGGACCGATCCTCGGTCACGCACCTCATCCAGGCCCGCGGACTCGTCGACGTCGTCATCCCTCGTGGCGGCGCCGGCCTGATCTCCGCCGTCGTCCGCGACGCCACCGTGCCCACCATCGAGACGGGCGTGGGCAACTGCCACGTGTACGTGCATGCGTCGGCCGATCCGGAGATGGCCGAGAAGATCGTGGTCAACGCCAAGACCCGCCGGCCCAGCGTGTGCAACACCGCCGAGACGATCCTGGTGGACAAGGCCGTCGCCGACGACGTCGTGCCCCGGCTGCTGCAGGTACTGCGCAGCCACGGCGTCACCGTGCACGGCGACCTGCCCGGCCTCGAACCGGCCACCGAATCGGACTGGGCCGACGAGTACCTGAGCCTCGACGTCGCGCTCGCCGTCGTCGACGACCTGGACGCGGCCGTCGCGCACATCGACCGGTACGGCACCGGGCACACCGAGGCCATCGTCACCTCCGACCTCGCCGCGGCCCGTGAGTTCTCCGCGCGGGTCGATGCCGCAGCCGTCATGGTCAACGCTTCGACGGCGTTCACCGACGGCGAGCAGTTCGGGTTCGGCGCCGAGATCGGCATCTCCACCCAGAAGCTGCACGCCCGCGGCCCGATGGGACTGCCGGAACTCACCTCCACCAAGTGGGTGGTCTGGGGCGACGGCCACACCCGGCCGGCCTGAGGTCGGCCCGACGGCGTCGACGAGACCCCGCACCCCGACCGGCCTGCCCCGACGAAAGGACACAGCGTGGACCGTGCGCTGCCGACCACCCCGCCGATCTTCGCCGACGTCGACGAGGTGATCGACCGCCTCGCCGAGACGGGATACCTCGCCGACAAGGCCACCGCCACCGCGGTGTTCCTCGCCGATCGCCTCGGCAAGCCGCTGCTCATCGAAGGCCCCGCCGGGGTGGGCAAGACCGAGCTGGCCCGGGCGGTGGCGCAGACCTCCGGCGCCGAGCTGGTGCGGCTGCAGTGCTACGAGGGGGTCGACGAGTCGCGGGCGCTCTACGAGTGGAACCACGCCAAGCAGATCCTGCGGATCCAGGCCGGTACCGACCACTCCTGGGACGCGACCAAGCAGGATGTGTTCTCCGAGGAATTCCTTCTGCCGCGCCCGCTGCTGACGGCCATCCGCCGGGAGGACCCGACGGTGCTGCTCGTCGACGAGGTCGACAAGGCCGACGTGGAGATCGAGGGTCTGCTGCTCGAGGTGCTCAGCGACTTCGCGGTCACCGTGCCCGAACTCGGCACCATCAGCGCCACCCGCAAGCCCTTCACCGTGCTCACCTCGAACGCGACCCGCGAGTTGTCCGAGGCCCTCAAGCGACGCTGCCTGTTCCTGCATCTCGACTTTCCCGATGCCGACCTCGAGCGCCGCATCCTGGCGAGCCGGGTTCCGGAGCTGCCGGAGGCGGTCGCCGAGCAGCTCGTCCGCACGGTCCGGGTGCTGCGCGGCATGCAGCTCAAGAAGCTGCCGTCGGTGGCGGAGACGATCGACTGGGGCCGCACACTGCTCGCCCTGGGCCTGGACACCCTCGACGACGCGGCGGTCCGGGCCACGCTCGGCGTGATCCTCAAACACCAGTCCGATCAGCTGCGGGCCGCGGCCGAGCTGCGGTTGAACTGACATGGCCGGGGCACGCCCGCCGCTGCGGGACCACGGGCCGTCGGCGCCGCACGGGCTGCCCGGCCACCTCGTCGGGTTCGTCGAGGCGCTGCGCCGCCGCGGCATCCCCGTAGGACCGTCGGAGACCGTCGACGCCGGCCGGGTCATCTCGGTGCTCGACCTGCTCGACCGCGACGCCCTGCGCGAGGGGCTGGCGTGCGCTCTGCTGCGCCGGCCCACCCATCGGCCGACCTTCGACGCCCTGTTCGACCTGTGGTTCCCGGCAGCGGTGGGACGCCGCGAGGCCGGCGGGATCGATCCGACGCTGCCACGCACCCCGGACGGCGAGATCGATTTCGAGGCGCTGCGGGACCTGATCGCCGAGATGCTCGCCGACGACTCCGCCGAGGCGTTCGAGCTCGTCGAGTTGCTGACCGCGCAGATCGTCGAGGAACTGGGCCAGTACACCTCGGGTGACAAGTCGTCGTTCTCGGCGTACCAGGCCCTGCGCCAGGTCTCGCCCGAGACACTGGTGTCGAAGATCCTCGAGGGACTGCTCGGCAATGCCGGTCCCGAGGAGCGGGCTCAGGACACCGAGTACGCCACCGAGGTGGCCCGCCGCACGGCAGCGCGCCGGGGGGCGGACTTCCGGGCGATGGTCGAACGCGAGACGCGGCGCCGCACCGCCGAACAGGTCGGACGCGACCGCGTCGCCACGTACGGGGTGCCCAGACTGGCCGAGGAGGTCGACTTCCTGCGAGCCACCGACGCCGAGCTCACCGCGCTGCGCCGCAGCGTCACCCCGCTGGCGCGGCTGCTCGCGAGCCGGCTCGCCGCGCGCCGGCGACGGGCCCGCGCGGGGGCGATCGACCTGCGCCGGACCCTGCGCAAGTCGATGTCCACCGGCGGAGTGCCCATCGACCTCGTCAATCGCAAGCCACGCCCCGCCCGTCCGGAGCTCGTGGTGCTGTGCGACGTCTCCGGATCGGTCGCCGGCTTCTCCCACTTCACGCTGCTGCTCGTGCACGCCTTGCGCGAGCAGTTCTCCCGCGTCCGGGTGTTCGCGTTCATCGACAGCACCGACGAGGTCACTCACCACTTCTCCGCCGGCGCGGATCTCGGGGTCGCCATGTCGCGGATGCTGCGTGAGGCCGAGCTGATCGCCTACGACGGCCACTCCGACTACGGTCACGCGCTCGGCGTGTTCACCGAGCGGTACGCGCACAGCCTCACCAGCCGCAGCTCACTGCTCGTGCTCGGCGACGCACGGACCAACTATCGCGATCCCAACCTCGCCGCGCTCGAACACCTGGTGGCCGTTGCCCGGCACGCCCACTGGCTCAATCCGGAACCACGCGGCCAATGGGGAGCCGGAGATTCGGCGGCCGAGGTGTACCGCGAGGTGATCACGATGCACGAGTGCCGGTCCGCACAGCAGCTCGCGCAGGTGGTGGCGGCCCTGCTGCCGGTGTGAACCCGTAAGCTGGACCATCGTGCACGAGCCATCCGTCCCGAATTCCCCGCCGCGCCGGCGCGTCGGTGTCATGGGCGGAACCTTCGACCCCATCCACCACGGGCATCTCGTCGCAGCCAGCGAAGTAGCCGACCGGTACGATCTCGACGAGGTCGTGTTCGTGCCCACCGGACATCCCTGGCAGAAGTCGGGACACGATGTCAGCACGGCAGAGGACCGCTATCTGATGACGGTCATCGCGACCGCCTCGAATCCGCAGTTCTCCGTCAGCCGGGTCGACATCGAACGCGAGAAGGCCACCTACACCGTGGACACACTGCGCGACCTGCGTGCCCTGATGCCCGACGCCCAGTTGTACTTCATCACCGGCGCCGACGCGATGGCATCGATCCTGTCGTGGCAGGACTGGGCCGAGCTGTTCGAGCTGGCCCGGTTCGTGGGGGTGTCGCGTCCGGGCTACGACCTGCACGTCGAGCACCTCGCCGAGCATCTCGCGAAGCTGCCGTCCGACACCGTCGGTCTCGTCGAGATACCTGCGCTGGCCATCTCGTCGACCGACTGCCGGACGCGGGTGCGTGAGCACAGACCCATCTGGTACCTGGTGCCCGACGGGGTGGTGCAGTACATCAGCAAGCGCAACCTGTATCGGCCCGCGAACTCGCGGCGCCCCGACGGCACGACGACCGTGTCTCATCCCCACCCCGAGTCCTGTCCCCACCCCGAGAGGAAGACCCCGCAGTGACGGCAACTGCAGAAGCCATCGAGATGGCACGCATCGCGGCCCGCGCGGCCGACGAGAAACTGGCCACCGACGTGGTGGTGCTCGACGTGTCCGAGCAACTGGTCATCACCGACTGCTTCGTGATCGCGTCCGCGGCCAACGAGCGCCAGGTCAACGCGATCGTCGACAACGTCGAGGAGAAACTGCGGCTCGCCGGGCACAAGCCCGTGCGGCGCGAAGGCACCCGCGAGGGTCGTTGGACGCTGCTGGACTACGTCGACGTGGTGGTGCACATCCAGCACGACGACGAACGCAACTTCTACGCACTCGACCGGTTGTGGAAGGACTGCCCGGTGATCACCGTCGACGGCATCGGCGCGCCCGCGCCGGCGGGTGACCCCGGCGCGCCCGCGCCGACCGGTGACACCGGCGCCGGTGCAGCGGCAGGCGGCACCACTCCCGTCCCGGACGACGCACCGGGGGACCGGTGACCCACGCGGTACCGGTCCGGCGGCTGATCCTGGTACGCCACGGCCAGACCGAATACAACGCCACCAGTCGCATGCAGGGGCAGCTCGACACCGAGCTGTCCGCGCTGGGGCGGCGGCAGGCCGTGGCCGCGGCCAGGGTCCTCGTCGAGCACAGTCCCGTGGCCATCGTCTCGTCCGATCTGCGGCGCGCCTACGACACCGCCGTCGAACTCGGTGACCAGGCCGGGCTGCCGGTGGAAATCGATCCGAGGCTGCGCGAGACCCATCTCGGCCGGTGGCAGGGCCTGACCCATCACGACGTGGACGCGGTGTCCCCGGGGGCCCGCGCGGCGTGGCGGGCCGACGCCACCTGGGCACCCCCCGAGGGTGAGAGCCGGGTCGACGTGGCGCGGCGCAGCGCCCCGGTGATCCAGGAACTGCTCGACAAGCACGAGCAGTGGGTGCATCGGCCGATCATCGTCGTCGCGCACGGCGGACTGATCGCGGCACTCACGGCCGCCCTGCTCGATCTTCCGGTCGACCGGTGGCCGGTCCTCGGCGGACTCGGCAACACCGGCTGGGTCCAGCTCAGCGGATACGGTGACCGGCCCGCGTGGCGCCTCGACGTGTGGAACGCGACGGCGACGGTGGCGGCCGATGACGTCCTCTGAGCCACGGCCGACGGCCGGTCCGCGCCGGCCGACGCTGCTGGTGATCGGGGACTCCCTCAGCTACTACGGCCCGAAGGGCGGGCTCCCGGCGGACCATCCGCGAATCTGGCCGAACATCGTGGCGCGCGAACTCGACTGGGACGTGGAGCTCGTCGCACGGATCGGGTGGACGACCCGCGACGCGTGGTGGGCCATGACCCAGGATCCGCGCGTGTGGGCGACGATCCCGCGGGCCGGTGCCGTCGTGCTGGCCGTCGGGGGCATGGACACCCTGCCGTCCCCGCTGCCGACGGCGCTGCGCGAAACACTGCGTTACGTACGCCCACCGCGGTTACGCCGCGTCGTACGGGAGACCTACGGGTGGCTGCAGCCCCGGCTGTCCCCGCTCGGCTGGCCGGTGGCCCTGCCGCCGCGGGTCAGTGTGGACTACCTCGAGACCATCCGCGAGTCGCTGGCGTACATGCGGCCGGACCTTCCGGTGATCGCCACGCTGCCGTCGGTACACCGCAGCGCGCAGTACCGCGCGGTGCACCGCGGTCGTCCCGCCGCAGCCCGGGCCATCAACCGGTGGGCGTCCGAGAAGTCGGTTCCGCTGGTCGATCTCGGCGAGGCCGTGCACGCGGACATCCACTCCGGGGACGCGAATCCGGACGGCATCCACTGGGGTTGGAACGGGCACAGCGAAGTTGCCGCCGCGGTGGCCGAGGCGGTACGGATGGTGCACCGGGATGCGCGCGTCGCCGCGGAGAACATACGGTAGGCGGCGTGTCTGTAGTAGTGGTGACCGATTCGTCGTGCTGTCTCGACCCGGAACTGGTGGAGCGCTACGACATCCGTGTCGTGCCGCTGCACGTGATCGCGGACGGTGTCGAGTTGCGCGAGGGCGTGGACGACCTGCCCGCCGACCTCTCCGGCGTCACGACCTCCGGTCCCTCCCCGGCGGAACTGACGGAAGCGTACGCCGAGGCGCTGTCCGACAGCGGCGGCGACGGGGTGGTGGCCGTGCACCTGTCCCGTGAACTGTCGGGTACCTGGTCGGCTGCCCGCTATGCCGCCGATGCCCTCGGCGACCGGGTGCAACTGGTCGACAGTCGAACCACCGCAATGGGTCTGGGATTCGCTGCTCTGGCGGCGGCGGAAGCCGCCCGGTCCGGTGCGGATGTGCGGGCGGTGTACGAACGGGCGGTGGAGGTCGCCGCCCACAGCCGGACACTGCTGGTGGTCGACCGGCTCGACCACCTGCGCCGCGGCGGCCGCATCGGTACCGCCACAGCGCTGCTCGGCACCGCTCTGGCGATGAAACCCGTGCTGCACCTCGTCGACGGCCGGCTGGTGCTGCGGGAGAAGACCCGCACCATGACCAAGGCGATGACGAAACTCGTCGACGGCGTCGTCGACACCGCGGAGCCGGTGACCGCGGTGGCCGTGCACCACCGCGAGGCCCCCGAACGCGCCGAGCGGCTCCCCCCCGCA